>JASHQO010000107.1 GCA_030039105.1 Xanthobacteraceae bacterium | reverse complement strand
CGGGCACCGCTTTCGCCGGGGCCGCTTGCGGCGGAGGCTCCGGCGCCGCTTCGGCGGTGTTGCCGGCATCGTTGTCGCGGCGCGGCCAGGAGAAATCGTCGGCGCGGCCGGCGGGAGCGGCGACCGGATCGCCGTGGGTGAGCACGCGCGTCACCACCGGATCGGCATTGACCGCCGCGGTGCGACCGCCGTCGCCGATCAGATTGCTGCCGCCGTCGCTGCCGACGCCGGTATCCGCGGTCAGCGGCAAGACCGGACCGACCGCCGGCCGCGGCCCGCCGCCGGGCTTCGGCGGCGCGCCTTCCGGCGCCGGCAGGGCCACCGGCACGACGCGGCTCGACAGCGCGCGGCGCAATTCCTGCACGACGTATTGCGCCATCTTGTCGGCGCCGGATTTGGTGAAGTGCACGCCGTCGCCGGTGCGCAGCCGGCGAGTCTGGCCCTCGAAGTCCGGGCCTTGCGAGACGTAGCGGCCGCTCTCGTCGACGAAGCCGTCCCAGATATCGACATAGACGATGCCGGCATGCTCGGCGCGGGCGCGGAACAATTCGTCGAGATAGCTCATGTCGCTGGTCGACTTGGTGCCGTACACCGCAGGCAGGCCGACCCATAGCACCGGCACGCCCTTACTCTTGACCGCGGCGATCATGTCGTCGATGCGCTTCGAATAAAGCTCCGCCCATTTGTCGGTGTGAAAGTCATAGGAGCCGCCGGGTCCCGGGCGCTGCTCGCCGGCGGCAGCCGGCGGCTGGTCCGATTCCGGCTTCGTCTCCGGCTTCGCCGCATCGGCGGACGTTTTGTCTTTCGCCGGCGCCGCCTGGCCGTTCGCCGGCGCCGGACGCTCCGGCGCTTTATCTTTCAACGGCAGGCGGTCGCTCAAGCCCAGCATCACGACAATGGCGTTCGGTTTCTGGTCGGCGAGATAGTCCTTGATGGCGCCCGGCCAATCCAGCGACTCGTTGCGCGGATCGTAACGGACGAGCCCCGAGGTCGGATTGATCTTGCGCACCACGCCGGCGTCCGGCGTGTCGGCGAGTACGTCTTCCAGTCCGTAGGCCAGCCAGTCCGCCATCGAGTCGCCGATGACCAGGATCGTGTTGGCCGGCGGCGTCTCGTATTTCTTCGGCGGCGGCGCCTTGTAGGATTCGACCGGCGCCACCGGTGCCGGCCGATAGAACGGATTGTAGTCGCCTGGACCTGGGCCACCACCACCGCCGCCGCCAAAAAACGGGAATGAGAAAAAGCCGCCGGACGGCGGCGGCGGCCGGCTCGGGTAATGCGGCGAGCCGAACCACTGCGCGCCGGCTGGAGCCGGCAACGCTGCGCCGGCGGCCAATGCCGCGAGCGCCGCTGCGAGCGCGAAAGCCGACCGACGCAAAGCCATCTGCCGCCAATTCCGCATCAAACGCTCATCCGACCCATATCCGGCGCAGCTCTAACCGGCCGGCCGCGCCGGACCAACTCCATTCTAGCCAAAAAGTGTCGGTTTGAGGATGGCCACTCTTGGCCACTCTCGGCCAGCTTTGGCCGCCGTCACGGCCGGCGCAGCCGGTCGAGCACGGCCGAGGAGGCAAAACCGTCGGGAACGAGGACGCGAAAGTTCGGCAGCATCAGGAACGCCGGACCGCGCGCGCCGGCCGGCAGCAGCAGGAAGGCGCGCTCGTCGCCGTGCGGAAACGGCTTGCCAGCGGCGCGGATCGCGGCGGCGGTCATGCGCGGATCGCCGGAGGCGCCGGACTGCCCGCTCCAATCGTCGCCGCCCGGCGCCGGAACCGAGCCGGTCGCCGCGGGTTGAAACGGGTGCGTCAGCCAGTTGTCCGGCCTGTTGTCCGGCCTGTCCTGGTCCTTCTCTTGCGCGCCGGCCGTAGTGGCGCAAGCCCACGATGCAGGAGAAAACCACCGCGAGGCGCACCATCGGCTTGGGCACGTCCATGGCGTGCGATCTCGATCTGCGGCGGATGGTCGTGGCGTCGGTTACCGAAACTTTAACGACCCGCGCCATCCTGGTAACCATCAACCGCACCCGGACGCCGTGTTCAGGGCCGTGTTCGGAATTGAATGCCATCCGCCGGTATTCATAGAGCGGCAACGTGATGCGGTTAATGATAAGTGTCGGATTATCCTTGAAAGCGATGTTTCGTCTTTATTTGAACAAGCATTTTGGCAAGAAAGCGGATTACATGGCTCGTTCGCCCTCCCCGACTGCAGACGTCCTGACATGAAGCCCATACGCAAGGCGGTTTTCCCCGTGGCCGGTCTCGGTACCCGATTTCTGCCGGCGACCAAAGCCATGCCGAAGGAGATGTTGCCGGTGGTCGACCGGCCGCTGATTCAGCACGTCGTCGACGAGGCGCGCCAGGCCGGCATCGAGCATTTCATCTTCGTCACCGGCCGCAACAAGGGCGTCATCGAGGATCACTTCGACCGGCAGTTCGAGCTGGAAATGACCCTGCTCGAGCGGCAGAAGCACACTGCGCTGGAATTTCTGTCCCGGGAGCTGCCGGCGCCGGGCTCGACCAGCTTCACCCGCCAGCAGGAGCCGCTCGGGCTCGGCCACGCCGTGTGGTGCGCGCGCGAACTGGTCGGCAACGAGCCGTTCGCGCTGCTGCTGCCCGACGTGCTGGTGCAGCACGACCGTAGCTGCCTGGCGCAGATGATGGACGCGGCGCGCGGCCTCACCGCGCCGGCCAATATCGTCGCCGTCGAGGAAGTGCCGAACGAGCGCGTCGATCAATACGGCGTGGTCGGCGTCGGCGAGCGCATCGGCAAGATGTTCGCCATCACCGACATGGTGGAGAAGCCGCCGCGCGACCGCGCGCCGTCGAACCTGATCCTGACCGGCCGCTATATCCTGCAGCCGGAAATCCTCGACCTGCTCGGCCACCAGGAGCGCGGCACCGGCGGCGAGATTCAGCTTACCGACGCGATGATCCAGCTCGCCCGCGTCCAGCCGTTCTACGGCCTGGAATTCGAAGGCCGCAGCTTCGACTGCGGCTCGAAGATCGGCTTCCTCGCCGCCAACGTGTCCTATGCGCTGGCCCGCAAGGACATCGCGCCGGGTTTTCGCGCCGAGATCAAGAAAATCCTCGACGAGATCAACGGCGGCTCGGCGCACTAGGCGGGATGCAGTCCGGCCTGCCGCTCAGCGCTGCAAGCGCAGCCCGAGCAGGAACGAGGTTGCGTTGTAGGCGACGTCCGGCGCCGTCGAGGCGAGCCAGTCGTGGCGCACCTCGCCGCGCAGCCAGACGTCGCGGTTGAATTTGTAGGTGATGCCGCCCGAGACGTAATAGCGGCTGTCGACGCGGTTGCCGCCGACATAGTCGTCCTGGCCGTAACCGACCTTGAAGGTGGCGATGAGGTAGCGCCGGAAGGCGTGATCGACCTGGATGCCGACGTCGCGGCTGAGCGAGCCCGAGACGCCGGTGAGCACCGACTCGTTCACCACCGACGAGGCGAGGAACTTGGCGCTGGTCAGCGCGGTGGCCTGCCAGGTCAGCGCGCCGTCGAGCGTGAAGCCGGCGATGTTCGACAAGGTCGGATCGACGTAGTTGCGCTGCAGATAGCCGGCCGCCATTTCGCCGGTGAGCGTGTTGACGATATTCACCGTGGCGCCGGCCTTGGCGGCGATGCCGGTCGAATTGCGCATGTTGCCGCTGGCGTCGATGGTCTCGTCGTAGATGCGCTGATCGCCCTGCACTTCGACGAACGGGATGACGCCGGTATTCAGATCGAAGCCGACGCGGCCGATGGCGGCATATTGGTTGAGGTTGCGATCGGCATTGCTCGCGGTCTCGCCGTCGGTCAACACCGAGTCCTGATATTCGGTACGGTCGATGCTGCCTTTCAGGGTCAGGATCACGGGGTTGAAATTCTGCACCACGCCGGCGGTGCCGCCGACGGTGGTGTCGATCGGCAGCTTGGCCAGGCCGGCCGGCAGGTTGGGGCTGCCGGGATTGTCGGTCGAGACGATGACGCGGTTCTCCAGCAGCACTTGGGTATCGCGCGTGACGTCGATGCGGCCGTCGATCTTGGAGTTCAGGTAGGGCCGGTTGAGCGACGGCTGGAGGCCATTGTTGGTGTAGTCGTAATAGTCGCCGACGATGGTGGCGGTCAGCGAGTGGCGCGACCACAGCGACTGCACCTGCAGCTCCGGGGCGACGACGAAATAGGCCGACGGGCCGCCACCGGGAATGTGCTGCGGGTTGGTATCGTAGGCGGCATCGAGCTCGACCGCGGGAAAGAACATGAACGAGCCGCCGCGAATGCCGACCGGCGAATATGGATCGGTGTCAGGCACGGGGATCGGCCGCGGCACCGGCGTGCCGAGCGGCAACGTGTTCATCGGCTGGGTGCCGAGCGGCGGCGTGCTCGCCGACGCGGTGCCGGCCGGTTGCTCGAGCTCGATCGGCGGCGGCACCGGCAAGGTGGCGCCGGGCCGGGTCGAGGCCGACTGCGGGTGCACTTCGGGCGGCACGTTGTCGATCGGCAGCGGCGTGTAGAGTGGCGGCGGCACGGCGCCCGGCCGGGCGGCCGCCTTGGTCGGATAGACCTGGCTCGGCGGCGCCGGCGTCTTCGCCGCGGTCGCGACCGGGGGCGGCGCCGGCACGGCGAATTGGGTCGTCGCCAATGGATCGAAGGTGGTCTCGGGCACCGGCACGCCCGGCGCCGGCGGCACTTGCGCCTGCAGCCTCTTCTTTTTGCTCTTCGGCAGGTTCATCGAATCGAAGCCGGTCGTCGAGGCGCCAAAGCCTTGCGGGCTGCCATATTGCGGCGTCGCGCCGATGCGCGACGGCGCCGTAAATGTTTCGCGGGGCGGGGTTTGATCCTGGTTCTGCGCCCGGCGGCGAAGCCGTTGCTGCTGCGCGGCGCTGGCGTCGGGCGCCAGCAGTCCGGCATTGGGGTCGGGAATGATGGCCTGCGCCATGGCGTCCGGCGGACCGAGCACGCCGGAACTCGGCGTCGTATTCGGCGGCAGCGTCGGACTGAGCGCCTGCGTGCGGCCAACGACCGGCGCCAACGCGACGGCCGCAACGGTGACGGCAGCGGCGATCAGTGGCCGGCAACGGCGCGACACCTGCGATCTCCCCGCTGCCGAGGCGCGCACCGCTGGTGCCGTCCGCGCCACCTCGGAAGCTGCCAAGCCTCACCTCCGGCGCCAGCGCGCCAAACGGCAGCCGCCCGGCCGCCGCGTGGCAGCCGAGGGTTAACGGAGTAAAAACGGATATGGTTAACGAGAGGTTGAGCCTCCTCCCGTGCGGAGGGATACGCGCGCAGCGGCGCGGCAGCGCCTGCCGCGGTCCGAAATCCGCTTATGCCGCTTGAGCGCTGTGCGGCAGACCGCGGCCGCGGAGGTTCGTGCCGGATTCGAGCTGGCGTTCACAAATCTGCTTGGCGATCCAAGTCCATAGCTGCGCGATTTCCTGCGCCGCCCGTCCATTGCGTGCATATTCGGTGACGCCGAAACCTGCGGCGATGGCGTCCTGGAAATCCATGCGCGCCGCCAACATCGGCTCGGCGAGCACGCCAAGCTCGCTTAACGCCTTTGCCGCAGCTTTCGCCCGCGCGCTGTGGTGAGCCGGCGGACATTGGTTGAGGAC
>JASHQO010000106.1 GCA_030039105.1 Xanthobacteraceae bacterium | reverse complement strand
GCGCAGGCTTTCGCGATCGATGACCCACGCCGGCACCGGGCTGCCCTCGAACAGCAACCGGAAGGTCTCCTCGCGATTGACCTGCTCGGTTACATCGGTGTGGGTCGAAACCCAGCCGCCGCCGTCCATCGGCCGGTGGATGACGGAGACCAAGCGCCCGTCACGCAGCCTGGTGGTGAGCTTATAGTCAATCTTCTCGGATACCGCGCGTAGCCGGTTGGCGACGTATTGCTCCGGATCCTCCGAGACGTTGCCGATCGAGACCTGATGCCTGATGACGGTCTCGAACGGCGTGCCCGGCCGCGTTTGCTCCGGGCTCAAGCCATAGAGATCGGCATAGTGTTGATTGCAGACGATGAGCCGCTGCTCGCCGTCGTACATGCACAGTCCTTGCGGCATGTTGGCGAGCGCGGCATCGAGATGCAGCTTTTGCTTGGCAATGAGATCCTCGCGCGCGGCGAGGCCCATGCGATGACGGACAAGAAAAAAGTAGCCGAAGATCGCCAGCGCCGTGAGGATCGCCGTGGGCCAAACAAAAATGACCGCCAGCACCGTCCACAGAATCGGAATGACAAACACATAAAACAGCGTCGCCAGCCGCAGCGCGGCGCTGCTCCGGTTGCGCCAATCGCGCAAATCTATCGGCACGCTTTCTGTCATCTCGCCGGCCTTGGACGGCATTATCGGCGAGCGCTATTCCCGTTCGGTTACCCGCGGACGCCTGACGGCGCCTCTTGGTTAAGAAGCCATGAACGCGGCATTGCGCCCGGACGATACCGCGGACCTGGCTGTAATCTTTGCCGTAGAAGCCGGCTTTTGTGCCCGGTCCGGGCAGATTCCTTAAGGCCCGGACTTGCCGGTCAGGCCGCCTTCGCGCCCCACAGCGTCTTGCTGGCGATGGCGGCACCTTCGGCGAGCGCGGCGAGCTTGGCCCAGACGATCGAGTCGGCCACCATCGGCTCGGTGCGCACCGCGGTGCCGAAACCGCAATCGACGCCGGCGATGACGCGGTCGCGGCCGACGATGCCGGCGTAGCGGCCGATGCGCTGCGCCACCAGCCGCGGATGCTCGACGAAATTGGTCGTCGAGTCGATGACGCCGGGAATCAGAATCTTGTCGTCGGGGATGTTGATCTCCTTCAGATCCTCCCACTCGTGATCGTGGCGCGGATTGGCGGCCTCGATGCTGAACGCCTGCACCTTGGCCTTGAACGCGATGTCGATGATCCTGGTCACCGGCAGATCGTGGGTGTGCGGGCCTTCGTAATTGCCCCAGCAGATGTGCAATCGCATGCGGTCGGCCGGCAGGCCGGCGATGGCGGCGTTGAGCGCCGCGATATTGCGCTCGGCGATCTTGGAGCGGAACTCGTCGTCGCTGAGATGGCGGTACTGGTTGTTGCGCGCCGAGCCGAGATCGGGCGCGTCGATCTGCAGGATGAAGCCGGCTTCGACGATGGCGCGATACTCGACCTTGAGCACGTCGGCCAGCGCTTCGACGTAGGCTTCCTCGGTCGGGTAATGCAGGTTGATGATGAAGCGCGTCAGAATTCCCGGCGACGGCGCGGTCATGAACGCTTCGGCCGGCTTTGCCTTCGCGGCCGCGGCCTTGAGATGCGCAAGATCGCGGCCGAGCGCGCTGCGATCGCTATAGCGCAGGTCGCCGACGCAGCCGGGGAACGCGACGTCGGAGAAGCTGCGCCGCTCGCGGGCGAAATCCGGGAACTGCAGCAAATCGCGGCCGATCATGATGTCGCGACCCTTTTCCGCGGCGCGCGGATCGGGCGCGATGCCGGTGACGCGATGGCGGATATAGGTGGTGTAGGACGGCTTGCTCATCTCGCCGTCGGAGACCACGTCGACGCCGGCCGCGACCTGCTTGGCCACCACCGCGTCGACCGCGCTCGCCACCTCGGCTTCCAACGCATCGGCCGCAATCGCCGCGCCCTTCTCGCGGCGCAGGATAAGGTCGATCAGCGGCTTCGGCCGCGGCAGGCTGCCGGTGTGGGTGGTGAGGATACGGTCGACCGAGGATTTCATGACGCGCTCCTTTTTATGATGCGCTCCGATGTCGCGTGATGCGACACCGGGACGGCGGCGTTGTCGCCGTCCCGGCGGGGCGATACTGTTCGCCCAACGCACGTCCGGCAAGGGAGAGAAAATGCAATGCGGATCGTCGATTTGAGCCGGGAGCTCTATCACCGCACGCCGTCCTATCCAGGGCAGCCGCCCATCATCCACGGCATCTGGAAGACTCACGACGAAGCGCGGGCCGAGACCGGCGGCGTCCACGGCAACAGCGTGATGTTCTTCTCCATGCCCGATCACGGCGGCACCCACATCGACGCGCCGCGGCACTTCGGCATGAGCGGCACGCCGATCAACGAGTACCCGCTGGAGCATTGCATCGTTCCGGGTATCTGCATCGACCTGCGCCACATCGAGCCGCGCGCCGAGATCGCGCCGGCGGATCTGGCGGCGGCGGTGCAGAAGGCCGGCGTGCCGATCCCCAAGAAGGGCACGGTGCTGCTGTGCACCGGCCACCACGAGCGCACGTTTCCGAGCGCGGCCTATTCGACCGACAATCCCGGCGTCAACGTCGCCGCCACCGAGTGGCTCGCCGAGCGGGGCATCGTCCATTTCGGCATCGACTCGATGCGGCCGGGGCCGCAGGGCATGGTGAATACGCTGGTGCACAAAGCCTGCCTCGAGCTCGACATCACCCACATCGAAAGCCTGTGCAATCTTGAGAGCCTGCTCGGCCGCGGCCAATTCCAATTCATCGGCCTGCCGCTGAAATGGCGCGGAGGCACCGGCTCGCCGATCCGCGCGGTCGCGGTGTTCGAGGACTAAAGCACTACGCTTCGCTTCGTGCTGCGCTGCGCCCGGGAAAAGCAGCGATAAGGAAACGCAACAAATGCAAATCGGCCACAATCGCAAAATGACCGGCGCGCAATGCCTCGCCGACATGCTGAAAGGCTACGGCGTCAGCCACGTGTTTCACGTGCCCGCCGTGCTGCGCACCACTTACGCCGAGATGGAGCGGCGCACCGACATCAAGCGGCTGCACGTGCACGGCGAAAAGGCCGCGGCCTACATGGCGGACGGCTATGCACGCGCCTCGGGCAGGCCCGGTATCTGCATGGCGCAGGTGATCGGCGCGCTCAATCTCGCCGCCGGCCTGCGCGATGCCTGGCTGGCCCATTCGCCGGTCATCGCCATGACCGGCGGGCGCGAGCCGAAGACCAAGTTCCGCAAAGTCTATCAGGAGATCGACGACATGCCGGCGTTCGAGCCGGTGACCAAGTTCAACGCCACGGTCGACGACGTGGCGCGCTTTCCCGACATGGTGCGCCAGGCGTTCCGCACCGCGGTGACCGGCTGCCCGGGGCCGGTGCATCTGCAATTCCGCGGCAACGAGGGCCAGATCGACGCCGAAGAAGCGGACATGGAGCCGCTCTGCGAGCCGCAATTCGCTCGCGTGCCCGCGTTCCGGCCGGAGCCGGACGAGGCCAGCGTGCGCGCGGCGCTGAAGATTTTGCAGGATGCGGCGCGGCCGGTAATCGTCGCCGGCGGCGGCGTGCGCGCATCGGGCGCGGCGGCCGAGCTGGTGGCGTTGGCGGAGGCGCTGCAGATTCCGGTCGCCACCTCGCTCAACGGCAAGGACTCGATCCCCGGCAATCATCCGCTATCGGTCGGCGTCGCCGGCACCTATTCGCGCGAAAGCGCCAACAAGGTCGTCAATGCCGCCGACCTCGTCTGCTTCATCGGCACCGAGACCGGCGGCATGACCACGCATTTCTGGGCGGTGCCGAAGATCGGCGTGCAAGCGATCCAGATCGACATCGAGCCGGAAGCGCTCGGGCGCAATTATCCGCTCGCGGCCTGCGTCAACGGCGACGCCAAGGTGACGCTCGCCCGCATGCTCGAGATCGCCGATCGCTCGACCGCGGCGAAGCGCCACGGCTGGGTGGCGGAGGCGCAGAAAATCTGCGGCGAATGGCAGAGCAAATACAAGGCGGCGCTGCAATCCGACGCCGTGCCGATCCGCCCCGAACGGCTGTGCAGCGAGCTCAGCCGGCACCTGCCCGACGACGCCATCGTCGTGGTCGACACCGGCCACGCCGGCATGTGGATGGGCGGCATGTTCGATCTCACCTCGCCGCGGCAGAGCTATGTGCGCAGCGCCGGCCATCTCGGCTGGGCGTTTCCCGCCGGCCTCGGCGCCAAATGCGCTTGCCCGGCGCGGCCGGTGCTCACCTTCACCGGCGATGCGGGTTTTTGGTACCACATCGCCGAGATCGAGACCGCGGCGCGCTGGGGTATCAATGCGGTGACCGTGGTCAACAACAATGGCGGCGGCAACCAGTCGAAACGCGGCTTCGACCGGGTCTATGGCGGCCAGCAGACGCCGAAGGCGCGCGAATTATGGACCTTCAGCAAGGTCGATTTCGCCCGCATCGCCGAGGACATGGGCGCGCTCGGCACCCGGGTCGAGCGCGCCTCCGCCTTTCCGGCGGCGCTGGCGCAGGCGCTCGCCGCCAATCGCCCCGCAATCATCGACGTCGTCACCGACATCGAGGCGCTGGCGCCGACCGCGGTGGCCTGAAGTTCCAGATCGAGGCCGCCTAAATCGGCTAAAATGCGGCCGATTTGGAACCGTCAACGCGACCCGCTGTCCGGCCGGTTCACGAAATTGCAATCACTAAAGGCGGACGCTGCCTCGTTCGCGCCTGATATAATGTGAAATACTGCCATCGTTGGGTGGCCGCATTATCGGCATTCGATGCGCACGGAACGCGAATCCGCGATCAAATTGCTGAAGCTCAT
>JASHQO010000105.1 GCA_030039105.1 Xanthobacteraceae bacterium | reverse complement strand
ATCATCGTGTCGATTTCCGGGTGCAGGGAGATCGGCACAGGGTGCTGGCCGATGGTCTTGATCGGCGTGTTCAGCGCGATCTGGTTGCGGCTCACGTTGAACCCGGCGCCGGCGAGCAACCCGACAAGGTCGCGCGGCGACACCGAGCCGAACAACTGGCCGGATTCGGAGGCCTGACGTAGCACCGTGAAGCTTTTGCCGTTGAGGTCGTCGGCGACACCGGACGCTTCGGTCTTGAGCGCCGCCGAGCGGGCCTCGAGTTCGCTCTTCATCGACTCAAAGCGTGAGCGGTTTTCGGCGGTGGCGCGCAGCGCCTTGCCGCGCGGCAACAAAAAATTGCGCGCGAAGCCGTCCTTGACGCGCACCACGTCACCCATCTGGCCGAGCTTGGCCATGCGTTCGAGCAAAATCACTTCCATCTCGACTTCTCCTCTGCGGCCGCGTCGATCAGCGGATCACATCAGGTCAGCGGATCACGTAGGGTAGCAGCCCAAGGAAACGCGCTCGCTTGATCGCTTGGGCGAGCTCACGCTGCTTTTTCGCTGACACCGCGGTGATCCGGCTCGGCACGATCTTGCCGCGCTCCGAGACGAAACGCTGCAACAGCTTGACGTCCTTGTAGTCGATTTTCGGTGCATTGGCGCCGGAGAACGGGCAGCTCTTGCGGCGGCGAAAGAACGGCCGGCGTCCGCCGGCACCTTGCGGTGACATCGCCATGATCAATCCTCCGTCGCCGGGGTTTCAGTTTCTTCGGCATCCTCACGCGGCCGCCGGTCGCGATCGCGCGGTCGATCGCCGCGGTCTCCTCGGTCGCCACGGTCTCCGAAGCGGTCGCCGCGGTCGCCACGATCAAACCGGTCGCCGCGTCGGTCGTCACGGTCGCGATCGCGCTCGGCGCGCCGCATCATCGCCGAGGGGCCTTCCTCGTGCTCCTCGACCCTGATGGTGAGATAACGCAGCACGTCTTCGTTGAGACGCTCCAGACGCTCGATCTCGTTGATTGCCGCCGGCGGCGCGTTGAGGTTCATCAGGGTGAAATGCGCCTTGCGGTTCTTGCGTAGCCGGTAGGAGAGCGACTTCACGCCCCAATATTCGGTCTTGGCGATCGAGCCGCCGAGCCCTTCGACGACGCCCTTCAATTGCGCGGTCAATTCCTCGACCTGCTGCGCGCTGGCGTCCTGGCGCGCAAGATAGACGTGTTCGTAGAGCGGCATGAATGCCCCTTCCCTTCATTGTCCTCGCTCGCCGCGGCGCCAAGCCCCTCGAGCCCTTCGGGAAAGGCTCGAATGCTCTGAAGGCGGGAACACCGGACGCCGGACCCGCGGGTCCTACCGCGCCTTGGCGCGGCCGTCCGTTCAGCCCCCGGCCAGGGTCGAGCGGAAGCGGGCCTTATACGCGGCCAGTCGGGAAAGGCAAGGCAATTAGGGCAAATCTGCTCAAGACCCCGGGCCGGCCTGGCCCTGGATCAGTTCGGCCAGCCGGACTGCCAGTTCAACCCCTTCGCGGATTTGCTTGGTCTCTTCGCCGGTCGGCGCCTGGGCCCGGCGTAGCCGCTTTATGCCGGCGAGCAAGGCCTCCATGTTCTGGCCCAAAAGCCTCTGCCGGAACGCTGGGTCGTGTCGCGCCCGGGCGAGCTCGTCTTCTGTAACCGGCGCGTATCTGCCCATAGACCCCTGGCTCGTGAACGGAACGCGGCAGCGCTTGGTTGCTTGGTCGGAGCACCTTAGCAAGCCGCGGTTTTCGCTTGGTTACCTCGTTGGCCTCCCTTGACATGGCCAGGATGGGGGTATTTTTCGCCGGCTTCAGGGTGGGCGGGCTGATATAATGACGGTTGCGTTCGTTTTCCCGGGCCAGGGCAGTCAGGCAGTCGGCATGGGCAAGGCCTTGGCGGATGCGTCGGCGTCTGCGCGTCAGGTCTTCGACGAAGTCGACGCGGCGCTCGGCGAACGGCTCAGCGAGACCATCTGGAACGGCCCGCAGGAGACCCTGACGCTGACGCAAAACGCGCAGCCGGCCTTGATGGCGGTCTCGCTGGCGGCGATCCGTGTCCTCGAGGCGGAAGCTGGGCTCAAGCTCGACCGCGATGCTGCTTTCGTCGCCGGCCACTCGCTCGGCGAATATTCGGCGCTTGCGGCGGCGCGGGCGCTGACGATCGCGGATGCGGCGCGGCTTCTTCGCATCCGCGGTCGCGCCATGCAGAAGGCAGTGCCGGTCGGTGCCGGCGCCATGGCGGCCCTGATCGGGCTCGACTACGAAGCGGCGAAAGCGATCGCAACCGAAGCCGCCGGTGCGCAAGTTTGTGCCGCCGCCAACGACAATGGCGGCGAGCAGGTCGTGCTGTCGGGCGACAAGGCCGCGGTCGAGCGTGCCGTCGACATCGCCAAGACACGCGGCGCCAAACGGGCGATGCTGCTGCCGGTATCCGCCCCCTTCCATTGCGCCCTGATGCAGCCGGCCGCCGACGCCATGGCCGAGGCATTGGCCAAAGTCTCGGTCAAGCCGCCCTGCGTGCCGCTGGTGGCCAATGTTGTGGCGCAGCCGATCAGCGACCCGGCAACGATCGTGCGCTCTTTGGTCGAACAGGTGACCGGCACCGTGCGCTGGCGCGAGTCGGTCGCGTACATGGCGCAGGCCGGCGTCACCGCGTTCTACGAAGTCGGCGCCGGCAAGGTGCTCACCGGCCTGATCAAGCGCATCGCGCCGGCGGCGAATGCGTCCACCATCGGCACACCCGACAATGTGATTTGGTACAAGGCGGTGCGCTGAAGCCTTATTGCGAGGACGATGATGTTCGATCTCACCGGAAAAACCGCCTTGGTCACGGGAGCAACCGGCACCATCGGCGGCAGCATTGCGCGGCGCCTTCATGCGCAAGGTGCCACCGTGGCGATTTCCGGAACCCGCGTCGAGGTTCTCGAACAGCTAGCGAGCGAGCTCGGCGGGCGCGTCCACGTGCTTCCCGGCGATCTTGCCGACCGCGCAGCGGTGGAAGGCCTGGTGCCGCGCGCCGAGGAGATCATGGGGCAACTCGACGTGCTGGTCGCCAATGCCGGCGTCACCCGCGACAATCTCCTGGTGCAGTTGCGCGACGAGGATTGGGAGCAGGTGATCGCGGTCAATCTCAACGCCACCTTCCGCCTGACCCGCGCCGCGGTGCGCGGCATGATGCGCCGCCGATTCGGCCGCGTCGTCGCCATCACCTCGGTAGTCGGTTTCACTGGCAATGCCGGACAATCCAACTACGTCGCCGCCAAAGCCGGCATTGCCGGCATGATCAAGGCCACGGCGCAGGAATATTCCAAGCGTGGCGTCACCGCCAATTGCGTCGCCCCCGGATTCATCGTCACGCCGATGACCGACAAGCTCAACGACAAGCAGCGCGAAGTTATCTTGTCGAAAGTTCCGGCCGGCCGGGCCGGGACGCCCGATGAAGTAGCCGCGGCCGTCGTCTTCCTGGCCTCCAACGAAGCTGCTTACGTGACCGGGCAGACGCTGCACGTGAACGGCGGAATGGCGATGATTTGAAGGGCTTACGACGGCTGCGGGCGGGACGCCGTCGCGCTAGTCAACGCAAATGAAGTGTGGTAACCGAACCGCGACTGGGCTGGGGAAGCCGGGAGACCAGCGGGGCGCATTATCCGCTTCTTATCGGTGACGATCCGTGGCCGTCGCTCAAGATCGACGCAGACTTGGACGGGACCTTGAAATTAATAGGTCGCGTTGAACGAAGAGGTTGGAACAATGAGTGATACTGGCGAGCGGGTGAAAAAGATCGTCGTGGAGCACCTGGGCGTCGAGCCCGACAAGGTGACGGATAACGCCAGTTTCATCGACGATCTTGGCGCCGACAGCCTCGATACGGTCGAGCTCGTCATGGCCTTCGAAGAGGAATTTGGCTGCGAAATTCCCGACGACGCCGCTGAAACGATTCTGACCGTCGGCGACGCGGTCAAGTTCCTCGAGAAGAACGCCAAGAGCTGACTGCCGGCAGGCGCTTGCCGTCGTTGCATGCCATGGACGCGCGCATCTGAACCCCGCGCCATATCGAGCGCGGACGAATTGCATGCGGTCAGGGCCGCCGCGGCACGCTTCCCCGGATTTCCGGAGTGCCGATGATGCGACGTGTCGTCGTCACGGGTCTCGGCATGGTCACGCCGCTCGCCAGCGGCATCGAGGCGACGTGGCAGCGGTTGCTCGCCGGGCGGAGCGGCATCAGGCGCATCGAAAAATTCGAGGTCTCCGATATTTCCTGCAAGATCGCCGGCCAGGTGCCGCGCGGCGACGGCTCCGACGGCTCGTTCAATGCCGATCTTTCGATGGAGCCCAAGGAGCAGCGCAAGGTCGACGACTTCATTATCTTCGCCATGGGCGCGGCCGCGCAGGCGCTTGACGATGCGAACTGGCATCCGAGCCAGTACGACGATCAGGTCGTCAGCGGCGTCCTGATCGGCTCCGGCATCGGCGGCGTCGAGGGCATCGCCGAGACCTCATTGTTGCTGCGCGACCGCGGCCCGCGCCGGGTGTCGCCGTTCTTCATTCCCGGGCGGCTGATCAACCTTGCCGCGGGCTATGTGTCGATTGCGCACGGCCTGAAAGGACCCAATCACGCCGTGGTCACCGCCTGTTCGACCGGCGCGCACGCCATCGGCGATGCCGGCCGGCTGATCGCGCTGGGTGATGCCGATGTGATGGTGGCGGGCGGCACGGAGTCGCCGGTCAACCGGATCTCGCTGGCCGGCTTTGCCGCCTGCCGGGCGCTGTCGACCGGATTCAACGACACGCCAGAGCGCGCGTCGCGGCCCTATGACCGCGATCGCGACGGCTTCGTGATGGGCGAGGGCGCCGGCGCGGTGGTGCTGGAAGAATACGAGCACGCCAAGCGCCGCGGCGTCCGCATCTATGCCGAGCTAATCGGCTACGGCCTGTCCGGCGACGCCTATCACATCACGGCGCCCGCGGAAGACGGCGACGGCGCCTTCCGCTGCATGACCGCGGCGCTGCGCCGCGCCGGCATCTCGCCCGGCGAGATCGATTACATCAACGCCCACGGCACCTCGACGCCGCTCGGCGACGAAATCGAACTCAAGGCAGTCGAGCGTCTGGTCGGCAATGCCGCGGGCCGCATTTCGATGTCGTCGACCAAGTCCTCGATCGGCCATTTGCTCGGCGCCGCCGGCGCCGTGGAGTCGATCTTCTGTCTGTTGGCGATGCGCGACAACGTGGCGCCGCCGACCATCAATCTCGACAACCCGTCGGTCGCTACCGCGATCGATCTCGTGCCGCACAAGCCCCGCGAGCGGCCGATCAACATCGCGCTTTCGAACTCATTTGGATTTGGCGGCACCAATGCGAGCCTCGTTTTCCGCCGCTTGGCGGACTGATCCGCCGGTCAGGTTTCGCCTTATTTGCTCCGCACTGGCCTGCGATCCACTTCCCATGCGTCCGTTTTGCCATGGGCAGACCGCGGGAAATCTGCCAGCATCTGCTGCGGGCGGCCGGCGTTCCGTGTCGTCGCTCATCAGGCGCTTCGCATCATCGGATCATCGGCGGTGACGGGATCGAACCCACCACCCAATGGCGGCCAGCGGGGTCCGACGCCCTTGCGGACGGAGCCGCCGCGTGCCGCGCCAGCCCCGGCCAAGCCGGCCGCCGCATCGCCGCCAAACGTGCCGGCCGGCAAGCCGGCTGTGGCTACGCCCGCCGTAGCGCAACCGCAGCAGCGTCCGGCCGCTGCAGCAACTCAGCGCAGCCCGGTACCGCCAGCGGCACCGGCGCAAGCCGCG
>JASHQO010000008.1 GCA_030039105.1 Xanthobacteraceae bacterium | reverse complement strand
TTCGCTTCATGACCGACAAGCCGTTCATCTACACGTCGGGCTGGGCGAGCCCGGTCTATACCGATTGCCGCCGCCTGATCTCGTTTCCGCGGGTCCGTTCGACGCTGATCGATTTCGGCGTCGCGACGGTGCTACGCGACGCCGGCTTCGAGCGGTTCGACGCGGTCGCCGGCGGCGAGACCGCGGGCATTCCGTTCGCCGCCTGGATGGCGGACCGGCTGATGCTGCCCATGCAATACGTGCGCAAGAAGCCGAAGGGTTTCGGTCGCAACGCCCAGATCGAGGGCCATCTTGAAGAGGGCGACCGCGTGCTGCTGGTCGAGGACATGACCACCGACGGCCGCAGCAAGGTCAATTTCTGCAAGGCGATCCGCGCCGCCGGCGCCACCGTCGACCACGTCTTCGTATTTTTCTTCTACGACATCTTTCCCGAGGGCAAGAAAATCCTCGGCGATCTCGGCGTCACCCTGCACGCGCTCGCCACCTGGTGGGACGTTTTGGAGGTTGCCAGGAACAGCGGCAAGTTCGACAAGGGCAAGCTCAGGGACGTCGAGCAGTTCATGAAGGATCCCGCCGGCTGGTCGAAGGCTCACGGCGGTGCCGCGCAGGCGGCGGAGTAGTCAGAGGGTAGCAATGGCCAATCAAGTTGCGGATGTGATCGTTGTCGGCGCCGGCAATGCGGCGTTCTGTGCGGCGCTCGCCGCGCAGGAGCAGGGCGCCAAAGTGACGATGTGCGAGGCGGCGCCGGAAGACGAATCCGGCGGCAACAGCCGCTTCACCGCCGGCTCCATCCGCGTCGTCTATAACGGCGTCGACGACATCAAGACGCTGGTGCCCGATCTGACGCCGGCCGAGATCGAGACCACGGATTTCGGCACCTACACGTCCGATCAGTTTTTCGACGACATGGCGCGCATCACGCAGAACCGCGCCGATCCCGATCTGGTCGAGCTTCTGGTCACCAAAAGCTTCGATTCGCTCAACTGGATGCGCCAGAAGGGCGTGCGGCTAATTCCGATCTATGGCCGGCAAGCCTTCAAGGTCGACGGCAAGTTCAAGTTCTGGGGCGGCTTGACGGTGGAATCCGTCGGCGGCGGGCCCGGCCTGGTGGCGCAGCTCACGGCGGCGGCAAAGAAGCGCGGCATCGACATCCACTATTCGACGCGCGGTCTCGACCTGCTGTTCGACGGTAATCGCGTCGAGGGCGTTCGCGTGCGGCAAAACGGCGAAGTGCGCGAAATGCGCGCCAAGTCCGTGGTGCTGGCCTGCGGCGGCTTCGAGGCCAATCCGGAATGGCGCACCCGCTATCTCGGCCCGGGCTGGGATTTGGCCAAGGTGCGCGGCAGCCGCTACAACACCGGCGACGGCATCCGCATGGCGATCGAGATCGGCGCCGCGCCGCGCGGCAACTGGTCCGGCTGCCACGCTGTGCAGTGGGAGATGAACGCGCCGGAGTTCGGCGATCTCGCCGTCGGCGATCAGTTCCAGAAGCACTCCTACCCGTTCTGCATTCTTATCAACGCGACCGGCAAACGCTTCGTCGACGAGGGCGCCGATTTCCGCAACTACACCTATGCGAAATACGGCCGCGTGGTGCTGGAGCAGCCGGGCCAGTTCGCCTGGCAGGTGTTCGACCAGAAAACCAAGCACCTGCAGCGCGACGAATACAAGATTCGCCAGATCACCAAGGTGACGGCAAACAGCATCGAGGAGTTCGCCAAAAAACTCGAAGGCGTCAATGCCGACGGGTTCTTGAACACCATCAAGGACTGGAACGCCGCAGTGAAGACCGATGTGCCGTTCAATCCGAACGTCAAGGACGGCCGCTGCACGACCGGTCTCGCCATCAACAAGAGCAATTGGGCCAACACCATCGATACGCCGCCATTCGAAGGCTATGCCGTCACCTGCGGCGTCACCTTCACCTTCGGCGGCTTGCGCATCAACACCGACGGCGAAGTGCTCAACACCGACTATCAGCCGATCCGCGGTCTCTATGCGGCGGGTGAATTGGTCGGTGGGCTGTTCTACTTCAACTATCCGGGCGGCTCCGGCCTGATGTCCGGCACGGTGTTCGGCAAGATCGCCGGCACCGCGGCCGGCCGCGCCGGGAAGAACTGATCGCGCCGTCATGGCCGGGCTTGTCCCGGCCACCCACGGGCTTGCGAGCGACAAAGACGTGGATGCCCGGCACAAGGCCGGCATGGTGGCGGATAAGGGTGCAGGCAGAGCGATATGGCATCACATCCTCAATTGGCCGTACCGGACGGCACCGCATTGAACGAGCTCGGCGCGGTCGAAATCGCGCAGAAGATCGCCGCGGGCGACACGACCAGCGAAGCCGTGACGCGCGCCTGCGTGGCGCGGATCGCGGCGCGCGACGGCGTCGTCAAAGCCTGGGTCAATTTCGATCCTGAGCGCGCGATCGCACAAGCGCGCGCCCTCGACAACGGGCCGAAGCGCGGCCCGCTGCACGGCGTGCCGATCGGGGTGAAGGACATCATCGACACCTTCGATATGCCGACCGAGTTCGGCTCGTCGATCTACAAGGGCCACCGGCCGCCGGCGGACGCCGGCTGCGTCGCGCTGTTGCGCCGCGCCGGCGCGGTGATCCTCGGCAAGACCGCCACCTGCGAATTCGCCGGCATGGCGCCGGCCGAAACCACCAACCCGCACAATCCGGCGCACACGCCGGGCGGCTCGTCGAGCGGCTCGGCCGCGGCGGTCGCCGACCACATGGTGCCGGCGGCGCTCGGCACCCAGACCGGCGGCTCGGTGCTGCGGCCAGGCTCCTATTGCGGCATTTTCGGCTATAAGCCGACCTACAACACCTTCAACAAGGTCGGCGTGAAGCCGGCGGCCGAAAGCATCGACACCATCGGCTGGCTCG
>JASHQO010000104.1 GCA_030039105.1 Xanthobacteraceae bacterium | reverse complement strand
GAATTGCCGCCCGGCGTCATGAAGATGGTCAAGGTCTTCGTCGCCGTGAAGCGCAAGATCCAGCCCGGCGACAAGATGGCCGGCCGCCACGGCAACAAGGGCGTGGTGTCGAAGATCGTGCCGGTCGAGGACATGCCGTTCCTCGCCGACGGCACCGCGGTCGATATCGTGCTCAACCCGCTCGGCGTGCCGAGCCGCATGAATGTCGGCCAGATCCTGGAGACCCATCTCGGCTGGGCCTGCGCCGGGCTCGGCCTGAAGATCGGCCACGCCGTCGATCTTTACCAGGGCAAGCGCGATCTTAAGCCGCTGAAGGAGCTGTTGCGCAAAGTCTACGGCGAGGAGGAAACCATCAAGTCGCTCGACGAGAAAGGCCTCATCGAGCTCGGCAACAATCTGCGCCACGGCGTGCCGATCGCGACGCCGGTGTTCGACGGAGCCAAGGAGGCGGACATCGAGCACATGCTCGATCTCGCGAGCCTCGATCATTCGGGGCAGGTGACGCTCTACGACGGGCGCACCGGCGACGCCTTCGACCGCAAGGTGACCGTCGGCCACATCTATATGCTGAAGCTGCACCACTTGGTGGACGACAAGATCCACGCCCGATCGATCGGCCCCTACAGCCTGGTTACCCAGCAGCCATTGGGCGGCAAGGCGCAATTCGGCGGCCAGCGCTTCGGCGAGATGGAGGTGTGGGCGCTCGAAGCCTACGGCGCCGCCTATACGCTGCAGGAGATGCTGACGGTGAAGTCGGACGACGTCGCCGGCCGCACCAAGGTCTACGAGGCGATCGTGCGCGGCGACGACACGTTCGAAGCCGGTATCCCGGAAAGCTTCAACGTGCTGGTCAAGGAAATGCGCTCGCTCGGCCTCAATGTCGACCTGCACAATTCCAAGCAACAGCGTGGCGGCGATGGCGGCGGCGGTGCCGGCAGCGTGGCCGAAGCGGCCGAGTAAGCGGACGACAGAAGACAGACGACGGAGGCCGGACAGCGGGCAAGCGACGACGCAGAATTATCTGTCGTCGGTCCTCCGGTGTCCGTCGTCCGGAAACTCCAAACGGAGAGAACGATGAACCAAGAACTGATGAATCTCTTCAGCCCGCAGGTTCCGGCCCAGGTCTTCGACCAGATTCGGATTTCGATCGCGAGCCCGGAGAAGATTCTGTCCTGGTCCTACGGCGAGATCAAAAAGCCCGAGACCATCAACTACCGCACCTTCAAGCCCGAGCGCGACGGCCTGTTCTGCGCCCGCATCTTCGGGCCGATCAAGGACTACGAGTGCTTGTGCGGCAAGTACAAGCGTATGAAGTACAAGGGCATCATCTGCGAGAAGTGCTCGGTCGAGGTCACGCTCAGCCGCGTGCGGCGCGAGCGCATGGGTCATATCGAGCTCGCCGCGCCGGTGGCGCATATCTGGTTCTTGAAGTCGCTGCCGTCGCGCATCGGCTTGCTGCTCGACATGACGCTCAAGGATCTGGAGCGCATCCTCTATTTCGAGCACTACGTGGTGCTCGAGCCGGGACTCACTCCGCTGAAGGACCGCCAACTCCTGTCCGAAGACGAATACGTCAAGGCGCAGGACCAGTTCGGTGCCGACAGCTTCACCGCCATGATCGGCGCCGAAGCGATCCGCGAGATGCTCAAGGCGCTCGACCTCGAGAAGATGGCGGTCGACCTGCGCCAGGAGATCGCCGAGTCGACGTCGGACCTCAAGCCGAAGAAGCTCGCCAAGCGGCTCAAGCTGATCGAGGCGTTCATTCAGTCCCACAACAAGCCGGAATGGATGATCCTCACCCATGTGCCGGTGATTCCGCCGGATCTGCGGCCGCTGGTGCCGCTCGACGGCGGCCGCTTTGCCACGTCCGACCTCAACGACCTCTATCGCCGCGTCATCAACCGCAACAACCGCCTGAAGCGGCTGATCGAGCTGCGCGCGCCCGACATCATCATCCGTAACGAGAAGCGGATGCTGCAGGAGGCGGTCGACGCGCTGTTCGACAACGGCCGCCGCGGCCGCGTCATCACCGGCGCCAACAAGCGGCCGCTGAAGTCGCTCGCCGACATGCTCAAGGGCAAGCAAGGCCGCTTCCGGCAGAACCTGCTCGGCAAGCGGGTCGACTATTCGGGCCGTTCGGTGATCGTGGTCGGTCCCGAGCTCAAGCTGCATCAATGCGGCCTACCGAAGAAGATGGCGCTCGAGCTGTTCAAGCCGTTCATCTATTCGCGGCTCGACGCTAAAGGGCTGTCGACGACCGTGAAGCAGGCGAAGAAGCTGGTCGAGAAGGAGAAGCCCGAAGTCTGGGATATCCTCGACGAGGTCATTCGCGAGCATCCGGTGCTGCTCAACCGCGCGCCGACCTTGCATCGCCTCGGCATCCAGGCGTTCGAGCCGGTGCTGATCGAGGGCAAGGCGATCCAACTGCATCCGCTGGTCTGCGCCGCGTTCAACGCCGACTTCGACGGCGACCAGATGGCGGTGCACGTGCCGCTGTCGCTGGAAGCGCAGCTCGAGGCGCGCGTGCTGATGATGTCGACCAACAACATCCTGCATCCGGCCAACGGCCAGCCGATCATCGTGCCGTCACAGGATATCGTGCTGGGTCTCTACTACCTGTCGATCGTCCGTGATGCCGTCGAGGGCGAGAAGCCGAAGGTGTTCGGCGACATGTCCGAGATCGAGCTTGCGCTGCACGAGAAGGTCATCACGCTGCATTCCCGGATCAAGTATCGCTGGGAAGGCGTCGGCGAGGACGGCAAGCCGGTGACGCGCTGGTACGACACCACGCCCGGCCGCGTCATTCTCGGCTCGGTGCTGCCGAAGCTGTCGAAGACGCCGTTCGACCTCGTCAACAAACTGATGACGAAGCGCGAAATCTCGGCGATGATCGACACCGTCTATCGCCACTGCGGTCAGAAGGAGACGGTGATCTTCTGCGACCGCGTCATGGCGCTCGGCTTCTACCACGCGTTCAAGGCCGGCATCTCGTTCGGCAAGGACGACATGGTGGTGCCGCAGTCCAAGCGCGCCACCGTCGAGAGGACGCGCGATCTCGTCAAGGAGTTCGAGCAGCAATACAACGACGGCCTGATTACCCAGGGCGAGAAGTACAACAAGGTGGTCGACGCCTGGTCGAAGTGCACCGAGACCATCGCCGAAGCGATGATGAAGGAGATTTCGACCTCCAAGCCCGCGGCCGAGAAGGGCGCCGAGGCCCAGGTCAACTCGATCTACATGATGGCGCATTCCGGCGCGCGCGGCTCGCCGGCGCAGATGCGGCAGCTCGCCGGCATGCGCGGCCTGATGGCGAAGCCCTCGGGCGAGATCATCGAGAGCCCGATCATCTCCAACTTCAAGGAAGGCCTCTCGGTGCTCGAGTACTTCAACTCGACCCACGGCGCCCGCAAGGGTCTTGCCGACACCGCGCTGAAGACCGCCAATTCCGGCTATCTGACGCGCCGCCTCGTCGACGTGGCGCAGGACTGCATCATCACCGATGAGGACTGCGGCACTTCGCGCGGCATCAAGGTGCGCGCCATCATCGACGCCGGCACCGTCGTCGCCTCGCTGGCAAGCCGCATCCTGGGCCGCACCACGGCGGAGGACGTGCGCGATCCGGCGGGCAACGACGTCCTGGTGCCGAACGGCACGCTGCTCGAGGAGCAGCATGTCGAGAAGCTGATCACCGCCGGCGTGCAGGAGGTGAAGATCCGCTCGGTGCTCACCTGCGAGACCGGCACCGGCGTCTGCGGCAAGTGCTACGGGCGCGACCTCGCCCGTGGCACGCCGGTCAATATGGGTGAGGCGGTGGGCGTCATCGCCGCCCAATCGATCGGCGAGCCGGGCACCCAGCTCACCATGCGCACGTTCCACATCGGCGGCGCGGCGCAGATTTCGGAGCAGTCGTTCGTCGAGTCGAACTTCGAAGGCACCATCCGGATCAAGAACCGCAATGTCGCGAAGAACTCCGACGGCGACCTGATCGTGATGAGCCGCAACCTCGTGGTTGCGGTCACCGATCCGGACGGCACCGAGCGCGCCGTGCACCGCCTCACCTACGGCGCCCGGCTGAAGGTCGACGAGGGCGAGCACATCAAGCGCGGCCAGCGCATCGCCGAGTGGGACCCGTACACGCGTCCGATCCTCACCGAGGTCGAGGGCACGGTCGGCTTCGAGGACCTGGTCGAAGGTCAGTCGATGACCGAGACGCTCGACGAATCGACCGGCATCGCCAAGCGCGTGGTTATCGACTGGCGCTCGGGCTCCGCCCGTGGCCAGCAGGACCTGCGCCCGGCCTTGGTGATCAAGGGCAAGGACGGCAAGATCCTGAAACTCAGCCGCGGCGGCGATGCCCGCTACATGCTGGCGGTCGATGCCATCATCTCGGTCGATCCGAACGCCCATGTCGGCGCCGGCGACGTCATCGCCCGTATTCCGACCGAAAGCGCCAAGACGCGCGACATCACCGGCGGCCTGCCGCGGGTGGCGGAGCTGTTCGAGGCACGGCGGCCGAAGGAGTCGGCGGTGATCGCCGAGACTTCCGGTACGGTGCGTTTCGGCCGCGACTACAAGAACAAGCGGCGTATCACCATCGAGCCGACCGACAAGGAGGAGGAGCCGCGGGAGTACCTGGTCCCGAAGGGCAAGCACATCCACCTGCAGGACGGCGACGTGATCGAGAAGGGCGATTTCATCGTCGAAGGCAACCCGGCGCCGCACGACATCCTGGCCATCAAGGGCGTCGAGGAGCTGGCCGGCTACCTGGTCAACGAGATCCAGGACGTCTACCGCCTGCAGGGTGTCGCCATCAACGACAAGCACATCGAGGTGATCGTGCGGCAGATGCTGCAGAAGGTCGAGATCGACGACTCCGGCGAGACCGACCTGATCCAGGGCGAGCAGGTCGACAAGATCGAGTTCGACGAGGTCAATGCCCGCGTCGTCGCCGAAGGCAAGAAGCCGGCAACCGCGCATCCGGTGCTGCTCGGCATCACCAAGGCCTCGCTGCAGACCCGCTCGTTCATCTCGGCGGCGTCGTTCCAGGAGACCACCCGCGTGCTCACCGAGGCCGCGGTCAACGGCAAGGCCGATACTCTCGACGGCCTCAAGGAGAACGTCATCGTCGGCCGGCTGATCCCCGCCGGCACCGGCGCCATGATGAACAAGATCCGCGAGGTTGCCACCAAGCGCGACCAGCTCATTCTCGCCGAGCGCGAGAAGGAGGCGGCGCTCAAGGCCGAAGCCGCGCAGGAGCCTGCGGCTTTGCCGGCGGCGGAGTAATCGCGGCTCCGCAATAAGATCGAAGGGCCGCCGCGTTGGCGGCCCTTTTTCGTAGCCCTTATCTCTTGTAGCCCGCATGGAGCGAAGCGTAATGCGGGATCGCCGCAGCCCGCAGGGAGAGCGAAGCGTAATGCGGGATCGCCGCTGCCCGGATTGCGCTTCGCTCCATCCGGGCCACAAGATCGCGTCATGTCCACTCTCAAAATCCTCAGTGGCGGCGCAATGCGTTCGCTCATGCTCGAAGCCGCGCCGCTGTTCGAACGGGCGAGCGGCACCAAGGTCGACATGAAATTCGCACTGACCTCGGTGCTGCAGAAGGAGGTCGCGGCCGGCGCGGCATTCGATATCGCGCTGTTGCCGCGGCCGGAGCTCGATGCGCTGGCGCAGGCCGGCAACATCGCCGCCGGCACCCAGACCGACATCACCCGCTCGGCGGTCGGGCTTGCGGTGCGCGCCGGCGCGCCCAAGCCCGACATCGGCACGGTCGAGGCATTCAAGCGCGCGCTGCTGCAGGCCAAGACCATCGGCTACAGCGACGGCCCGAGCGGCGCCTATATCGCCAAGCTGTTCGAGCGCCTCGGCATCGCCGACGAGGTAAAACCGAAAACCAGGCTGACCAGCCGGCTGGTCGCCGAGATCGTCGCCGAGGGGGAGGCGGAGATCGGCATGCAGCAGATCGTGGCGATCCTTCCCGTAAAGGGCGCCGAACTGGTCGGACCGCTGCCGGGCGAGCTGCAGAACATCATCGTCTATGCTGCCGGCTTGGCAGCAGCCACGGCAAACGGCGCCGTGGCCCGTACCTTCATCGCCTTCATGGCGATGCCGGAGGTCGTCAGCCTGATCCGGGCGAAGGGCATGGAGCCGGGCTGAAGGCGAAGCACGGCGACAGCGCAGATGTGCTTGCGCCATCGCGCTTTTTAGACCTCTTCTGCCTTGACTTCGCCCCTGTGCGTCGATACATACGCCCCACTTTTCGGCAGGCGGTGAGCTTCGCCAGTCGGAACGGCCTGCCGGGTCCCCCGTGTAAGCTATTGAAAGTTTTGCGCTTTTGATCAGCGGGACGTGGCGCGACGCCTCGACGAAGGAAGCTCAAACGCTGCCTCTGGCTTCGGAAGTCAGATGATCAGGGCATGACCGCGGTAAACGCCGTGGTCCTCTGCGAAGACCAAGCGCCCCTCCGCGCCGGGAGCGGATGGCGCGATTTGGTTTTGCGCGAACGGATTCGCGCCTGACGGAAAGTGTCGGTCCCGGACGATCTCCGGGCGCAAGCCCGGCTTGGAGTCATAAAGGGGCGCAAGCCCCGTCTTGAGCAAAGGTAACGGATGCCGACGATCAACCAGCTCATTCGCAAGCCGCGGGTGACGCAGCACGCGAAGAAGAAGGTTCCGGCTCTGCAGCAGAGCCCGCAGAAGCGCGGCGTCTGCACTCGCGTCTACACCACGACGCCGAAGAAGCCGAACTCGGCGCTGCGCAAGGTCGCCAAGGTGCGATTGACCAATGGCTTCGAAGTGATCGGCTACATCCCGGGCGAGGGCCATAACCTGCAGGAGCATTCGGTCGTGATGATCCGCGGCGGCCGCGTCAAAGACCTTCCGGGTGTCCGCTATCACATCCTGCGCGGCGTGCTCGATACCCAAGGCGTAAAAAACCGCAAGCAGCGAAGATCGAAGTACGGAGCAAAAAGGCCGAAGTAGTCGGCCTTTTTGCGTAGAGCCCCCGGGCGGACGCGGCGCGACCCGGGGAACTCAAGAGGACAGTTTAGGGGCCGGCGCGAGCCGGAGTGCCAAGGAAGACGCCGGGCCGAGCCCGGCCATGACGAAGGAAAGAAGAGAACGAGATGTCCCGCCGTCACAGGGCCGATAAACGCGAGATCCTGCCGGACCCGAAATTCGGCAACATCGTGGTCACGAAATTCATGAACTCGGTGATGCATGCCGGCAAGAAGTCGGCCGCCGAGACCATCGTGTACGGCGCGCTCGACATCATCGAAGGCAAGACCCGGCAGAACCCGGTCGCCGTGTTCCAGCAGGCTCTCGACAACGTCATGCCGTCGATCGAAGTGCGGTCGCGCCGCGTCGGCGGCGCGACCTATCAGGTGCCGGTGGAAGTGCGCTCGTCGCGGCGTCAAGCGCTCGGCATCCGCTGGATCATTTCGGCGGCGCGCGAACGCAACGAAAAAACAATGACCGAGCGGTTGTCCGCGGAGCTGCTCGACGCATCAAATAACAGGGGAAACGCCGTTAAGAAGCGCGAAGACACGCACCGGATGGCCGAAGCCAACCGCGCGTTCTCGCACTATCGCTGGTGAAGCAGCGACAGCGAAGGAACCCCAGACCATGCCCCGCAACCACCCCATCGAGGATTATCGTAATTTCGGCATCATGGCGCACATCGATGCCGGCAAGACGACGACGACCGAGCGCGTCCTTTATTATACCGGCAAGAACCACAAGCTCGGCGAGGTGCACGAAGGCGCCGCGACGATGGACTGGATGGAGCAGGAACAGGAACGCGGCATCACCATCACGTCTGCCGCCACGACGGCGTTCTGGAACGGCAAGCGGCTGAACATCATCGACACGCCCGGTCACGTCGACTTCACCATCGAGGTGGAGCGCTCGTTGCGCGTCCTCGACGGAGCGGTATGCGTGCTCGATTCCAACCAGGGCGTCGAGCCGCAGACCGAGACGGTGTGGCGCCAGGGCGACCGCTACAAGGTGCCGCGCATCGTATTCTGCAACAAGATGGACAAGATCGGCGCCGACTTCTTCCAGTGCCTCAAGGATATCGTCGATCGGCTCGGCGCCAAGCCGGTTGCGATCCAGCTACCGATTGGCGCGGAATCGCAGTTCAAGGGCGTCATCGATCTGGTCCGCATGGTCGGCGTGGTGTGGGACGAGGAGACGCTCGGGGCCGAATACCACGATATCGAGATTCCGGCCGAGCTTAAGGACCAGGCCCAGGAATATCGCGAGAAGCTGGTTGAGGCGGCCGTCGAGCTCGATGACGACGTCATGACCGCCTATCTCGAGGGCAAGGAGCCCGACGAGGCGACGCTCAAGCGCCTCATCCGCAAGGCGACGATCTCCGGCACCTTCTTTCCGGTGCTGTGCGGCTCGGCGTTCAAGAACAAGGGCGTGCAGCCGCTGCTCGACGCGGTCGTCGACTATCTGCCGTCGCCGCGCGATGTGCCGCCGGTCAAGGGCGTCGACCTCAAGGGCAACGAGGTCGAGCGCAAGCCGTCGGATACCGAGCCGATGTCGCTGCTGGCGTTCAAGATCATGGACGATCCGTTCGTCGGCACCATCACCTTCTGCCGCATCTATTCGGGCCGGCTCGAGAGCGGCACCGGCGTGATGAACTCGACCAAGGACCGCAAGGA
>JASHQO010000103.1 GCA_030039105.1 Xanthobacteraceae bacterium | reverse complement strand
GCGCCGCTCGATGTCGAGTGCCCATTCCTCAGCATCTTTCCGGCGGCGGAAGGTCTCGTTGACATATTTACCTTTGCGCCGAATTTGGGCGCGCCACGAGCCCGACTTTAATCTGCTAAAGGTGGCCAAGGCGTGTGCGCTCCGTGTGCACTGAGGCGTCGAAAACCGGGAAAATTCGTCGTATGACGTCGCAAAATTGAGTGCACACGACGAGACCTAACGATTTGAATGTACTAAAAAAATGCAGCCAAATCAATTACATAGATTTGCCGTGGCGCCTATGATGGAATGGACCGACCGGCATTGCCGGTTCTTCCATCGCCTGCTGACGCGGCGCGCGCTGCTCTATACCGAAATGCTCACGACCGGGGCGGTGCTGCACGGCGACCGGGCGCGACTGCTGCGGTACGACGCGGCCGAGCATCCGGTGGCGCTGCAGCTCGGCGGCGCCGCGCCGCGGGTGCTCGCGGCCTGCGCGCGCATCGGCGCCGAGCTCGGCTTCGACGAAATCAATCTCAATGTCGGCTGTCCGTCCGACCGGGTGCAGGACGGCCGCTTCGGCGCCTGCCTGATGGCGGAGCCGGCGCTGGTCGGCGACTGCGTTGCCGCGATGAAGGCGGCGGTGTCGATTCCGGTCACGGTCAAATGCCGCATCGGTATCGACGACCAAGACCCGGAAGCGGCGTTGGAGATTTTCGCGCAGACGATCGAGCGCTCGGGCGCCGACGCCTTGATCGTCCATGCCCGCAAGGCCTGGCTCAAGGGCCTGTCGCCCAAGCAGAACCGCGAAATTCCGCCGCTCGATCACGCACGCGTCCACCGGCTCAAGGCGGCGCATCCGCGTCTCACCGTGGTGCTCAACGGCGGTGTCGAAAGCGTCGAGCATGCGCTCGACCATCTGCGTCACGTCGACGGCGTCATGATGGGCCGTGCCGTCTATCAGGAGCCGTGGCGACTGCTCGCGGTCGATCCGCTGATCTTCGGCGAGCCGGCGCCCTTTGCCTCAACGAAACAGGCCGCCGCTGCGCTCATCCCCTATATCGAGCGCGAGATCGCGGGCGGCACCCGGCTGCATGCCGTCACGCGTCACCTGCACGGCCTGTTCCGCGCCGTCCCCGGCGCGCGGGCCTATCGCCGCCATCTCGCCGGCGCCGCGGCGGCCCCGCAGGCCGGCGCCGCGTTCTTGACCGCGGCGCTGGCCTGCATTGCCCGCGACGTCATGGACAGCGAGCGGCAATTGGCGCACATCGCCGCGTAGACCGTGATCCGATTAAATGAAATCGGATCATGGTCTGGTTTTTTCGTTGGAGCATGATCTTTCCGGAAAACCGGCATCCACCCTCGGATCAAGTCCGAGGGTGGGCTTTTTCCGGATCATGCTTTATCTCGGCCGTCGTTGCGGGAAGCGGCAAAAAATGATTTTCGGCGTTCCGTTGAGCGAGCTGCTCTGGCTCGCGGTTGCCATCGTCATCGGCGGCGTCATCACCGGCCTGCTCGCCGGCCTGTTCGGCATCGGCGGCGGCGCGGTGATCGTGCCGGTGCTCTATGAGGTCTTCCGCATCCTCGACGTGCCGGACGTGGTGCGCATGCAGCTTTGCGTCGGCACCTCGCTTGCGATCATCGTGCCGACCACGATCCAGTCTTATCTCGCCCATCGCGCCAAGGGCCTCGTCGTGCCGGGCGTGCTGCGGCTGTGGACGGTGCCGGCGGTGCTCGGCGTCGGCTGCGGCGCCGCCGTCGCCTATGTCGCGCCGTCGGCCGTCTTCAAGGTCGCCTTCGTGGTGATTGCGGCCTTCATCGCGACGAAATTCATGTTTGCCGGCGACCGCTGGAATCTCGGCACCGATCTGCCCGGCCCCGGCGTGATGCGGCTTTACGGCTTCGTCATCGGCCTCACCAGTTCGCTGATGGGCGTGAGCGGCGGCTCGCTATCCAACATCGGGCTGACGCTTTACGGCAAATCGATCCATCAGGCGGTCGCGACCTCGGCGGGGCTCGGCGTGCCGATCACCATCGTCGGCACGCTCGGCTACGTGCTGGCCGGCTGGCATGACCGGGCGCTGCTGCCGCCGCTGTCGCTCGGCTTCGTGTCGTTGATCGGCGTGGCGATCATGGCGCCGGTGTCGAGCTTCGCCGCGCCTTATGGCGCGCGGCTCGCTCATCGGCTGTCGCGGCGGACGCTCGAGATCGCGTTCGCGAGCTTTTTGCTGCTGATCTCGTTGCGCTTTCTGGTCAGCCTCTTTTACGGATAGCCCGTCAGCATCAGGCGGTCGCCGCTGACCTGCCAGCTTTGCAGGCGGTTGAGGAAGCTCATGCCAAGGAGGCTCTCTCTGAGCTGGCCGGGCTGCGCCACCAGCGCTTCGACGGAGCGTTCGGTGAGATCGCCGATGGCGATGCGGTCGAGCGTCACCGGCGCGGCGCGGGTGCGGCCGTTGGCGGTCTCGATATTCACCGTGTAGTTGAGCACTTCGAGCGGCAGCCCGGCCCGCTTGGCGTCGTCGCGGGTCAGCACCACGGAGCTGGCGCCGGTGTCGAGCACCATGGCGACGCGGGCGCCGTTGATGTGCGCGGTGATGGCAAACTCGCCGCCATTGCTGCGCGCGACCTCGACGGTGCGGCCGTGCGAGACGACGTGGCCGGGGACCAGCACCACCATGACGCGGTCGGCGACGTCGTGCAGCTCGAAGCGGTACGAATAGGCGACGACCAGGGCAAGGCCGACCGCGACCCAGAGCAGCGCCGCGGTGATCGCCTGGCTGAAGCGCTCACGGAACATGGTGAGCACCACGCTGCCGACGAACACCAGAAGCAGGATCTTGTAGGCGAGTGAGCCGAATTCGTCGGTCGTCAGCGGCCCGACCATTCCTTCACCGTTGCGCGCCAGAACGATGAGGGCGGCAATCACGATGCCGATCAGCAAAACAAGCGACAGGCGACTGCGCACGGGCCTGTCCTTTATGGCGTCGCCGGCGCGGTGGACGCGCCGGCGGCTGCGCCGGACAGGGCGGCGAGCCGCGACGGCAGTTGCGTCATGATGCGGGCCCGCTCGGCGGCGCTGTAGTCGATCCAGCGCGCGATCTCGTCAAGCGAGCGGCCACAGCCGAGGCAGAAGCCCGAGGTCGGGTGCACGACACAGATGCGCGTGCAAGGCGTTTCGATGCTGGGCTCGGCGCTGGCCATGACTGTCTCGGAGGTGATCGCGGCACCATAAACAGCGGGACAGGCGCGCGCCAGGGCATGATTCGGAAAAGGCCTTTTCTCGGACTTTGATCCGAGGATGGATACCGGTTTTCCGAAAAGCTCATGCTGCAACGAAAAATCCAGACCGTGATCCGATTCAGCGTGATCGGATCAAGGTCTGGGTGCCGAACAATGCCTTCCTGGCGCGGCTGGTGCCGTCATCGGCGGTCGCCGCCATGCCCGCGTGCGGCTGGATCGGCGGGGCGGTGTCGGCGATCGGCGCCAGCGCCGACATCACCCGCTCAGGCGGGAAGGTGACGATCACCTCGGTGCCGATGCGCAGCTTCGATTTCAGCGTGAACGTGCCGCCATGCAGGTCGATCAGGTTTTTGGCGATCGGCAGACCGAGGCCGGCGCCCTGTTCGGCGGACTTGATCGAGTTCGAGCCCTGGCCGAACGAGGCAAGCACGATCGGAATTTCCTCTTCCGGGATGCCGGGACCGGTATCCTTGACGCTCATGTACTGGCCGCCGGAGGCGGTCCAGCCGACTTTGAGCCAGATTTCGCCGCCCTGCGGCGTGAACTTGATGGCGTTGGACAGAAGGTTGAGGCAGATCTGCCGCACCGCGCGCTCGTCGGCCCAAAGCTTCGGCAGATCGGGCTCGAACATTTCGTGGATGGCGATGCCGCGGTTGCTGGCGCGCAGCTTCAACAGATGGTGGCAGTCCTCGACCGCGCGGTTGAGCGAGACCGCTTCCTCGTTGAGCTCGTAGCGGCCGGCCTCGATGCGCGACAGATCGAGAATTTCGTTGATCAGGTTGAGCAGGTGCACGCCGGAATTATGAATGTCGCCGGCATAGTCCTTGTATGCGGCGACGCCGTGCGGCCCGAAGATTTCCGCCTTCATCACTTCGGAGAAGCCGAGGATGGCGTTCAACGGCGTGCGCAGCTCGTGGCTCATCTGCGCCAAGAACCGCGATTTGGCGATGTTGGCGGCTTCGGCGCGGCGGCGCGCCTCGTCGGAGATCGATTTCGACTGCTCGAGCTCGCCGATCAGTGCGTCCTTCTCGGCACGGGCTTCGAGCGTTGCCAGCGTCGTCGAATAGAGCCGATAGGCGAGCAGCGAAAAATAGCCTTCCGCGGTCAGTGCCATCACCGCGAGGATGTAGTTATGCAGCGTGCCCTTGGCGGCGAAGTCGATCGCGATCGCGATCGATACCGGCAGCGTGAGCGCGAACACCGCGATCGGCATGCTCGACGCCAGCATGCTCGAAATGGCGACCACCATCAGCATGACGAACAGCATGAAGGTCGAAGCTTCCTCATCGAGACCGATCGGATTGATCAGGATGAACATCCACGCCATGCCGAAGAACAGGTCGAGCATGATGAAGCGCATGCGCCAGGAGCGCAGGCTCGCCGGGCTCGGCGTCTCGCCGAGGAACAGCCGGCATTTGCGGATGATGACGAGATGGATGAGCAGCGCGCCGGCGGTCCATACGCCGGACGTCAGCGCGCCGGTCCACAGCCCCGAGAGCAGGCCGATGGTGACGATCAGCAGCAGGATGACCGGCGACGCCGAGATGCGGTTCTGCGCAAACTGGCGCAGCAGCTCATAGTCGAACACCGGCCGCGTGCCGCTGGTCGAGGTCAGCCGGTCGCGCGCCTCGCGCACATGCTGAGACGCAAGCCGCCGCTTCGTCTGCGGAGCGGCGGCGGGGGAAGCCAGTTCGTGCGCTTCGCTGATGGTGTTCGGCATTCCGTTCGGGACTGTCGATAATTCATGGCAAAAGTCGCCGAAATTCCTTAAGACCAGGCTTAAGGCGTTGGTGCCGGGGCGGCTGGGAAAGCTTTTATTTACTTGTGGATGGATCGGCCGAAAGCGCCGCAGGGCGATGCTCGGGCAACGCTCTGGCGCGGATCGCACCGTCGCGATACGCTCGCTTCCTCAAAGGGATAGAGGAACATTTTCAATGAAACTCTACGATGGCGGCCGGGCCCCGAACCCGCGCCGAGTGCGCGTGTTCCTGGCCGAGAAGGCGATCGCGGTGCCGACCGAGCAGGTCGATCTCGGCCAATTGCAGCAGCGCAGCGATGCCTTCACCGCGATCAATCCAATGCAGCGGGTGCCGGCGCTCGTGCTCGACGACGGCACCGTGATCGCCGAGTCGATTGCGATCTGCCGCTACTTCGAGACACTGCAACCCAATCCACCGCTGTTCGGCCGCGGCGCGCTCGAAACGGCGCTGGTCGAGATGTGGAACCGCCGCGCCGAGCTGCATCTGTTGCTGCCGGTCGCGACCGTGTTTCAGCATCTGCATCCGGCGATGAAGATCATGGTCGATCCGCAGGTCGCGGCCTGGGGCGAGGCCAACAAGCCGCGCGTCACGCAGTTCCTGCAGTTTCTCGACCGTGAACTCAAAAGCCGCAGCTTTGTCGCCGGCACGACCTATAGCGTCGCCGACATCACCGCGATGATTGCGGTCGACTTCATGCGCGTGTCGAAACTCGCCGTGCCCGATGATCTCGTCAACGTGCGACGCTGGCACGACGCGGTGTCGGCGCGACCGAGCGCGAAGGCGTGAGTCCCGCATAAGCAACGCGCATAACAAATAAGCAGTCGCCGGAACTTCCCCGGCCCGGGCGCATTATCGCCTGGCAGTGCATCTCATTGTCTTGATGCAACAAAATTCCTGCGGAGGAACAATGGATAAGAGAATTGCGGGATTGCTCGGCGCGGCTGCCGCCCTGACCGCGGTAAGCGGAGCACAGGCGGCGACGTCACCGCAAGCGACCGAGATCGCGCCGGCGGCGAATTACGCGGACTTGCTGCAGCCGGTTCCGAATCCGGTGCAAGCGCTCAAGGCCGACGATGCGCGCCGTAGCGAGGCGCCGGGCCTGGAGGTGGCGCAAGTGTCGGTCCAGATCGGCCCTCATCATCACCACCATCACCGCTACTACCGGCGTTACCATCACCACCACCACCACGGCGTTTATATTCGGTAGCGGAAGACGTGGCGTCGCGCGCAACGACGCCCCTCTTCTTTTCTAGTCTTGTCGCGCCTTCGCGGCGCGCAACAGATGGCGGTAGGTGCCGTCGAAGACCGTATCGGTGCTCGAGGTCCAGGTGGTGTCTGCAGCCAGCGTCGGGCGGCTCGCGTGAATGCGCCGCCCGCGCATTTCGCGCTCGGCGGCTTCCTCTTCGTTCATGGCGACAAGCTTGAAGTCGGCGGTGACCGGCAGGATGAGAATCTGCAGCATCGGCTCGCCGGGACGAAAGATGTGGGTGCGTCCTTCCGGCGGCGCCTTGAACACCACGAACGAAATCATCGGCCACCATTCGGTGCGCAGCAGCGCCGGTACCGCGATCGGCACGGTGTCGGTCGGGTCGGTGTAGAACCGCGGGTGCGGCTCGGTGCGCACCGCCCAGTCCGGGCCGACTTTCAGATCGAGCAGGAGCTGGTAGGTGTAAAAATCCTCGCCGAAGCTGCGGAACGGCGGCCATTGCAGCTCGTCGTCGGGCGGCGGCCCGAAATCGCCGTCGAAGACGAATTGGCCGTCCTTCTTGGTGACGCGCAGCTCGTTCCGGTACGGATAGAAAATCTCGATGCCGTATTGCGCGCCCTCGGTGAACGGCATGCAGTGCCAGGCATGTTCGTGCGAGCCGTCGCGGCGCGGATCGGGCTTGCCGGCCCAGCCGGGCATTTCGAGCTTGGTGCGCCGCGGCGCGAGCGCTGGGTTCACCAGCCGGTATTTGACCTCGTTCATGGCCGCCCTCCAGGAGCCGGATGTGCTGGCCCCAGGCTGGAAATCGCCGTGCGGACAAAGAGTTCCCTCGGCTATCCGGCGCTCGGCCGGCTGCGCCGATTGGTCCCTTGCGGGGAACGGTCGGAAAGCTGGTATCTAGGTTCGCCGCAG
>JASHQO010000102.1 GCA_030039105.1 Xanthobacteraceae bacterium | reverse complement strand
CGTCGGGCTGAACACACGCGCTTGGGGATTCGGGATGAATCCACGGCAGATGGTTTTCCCAGCACTTGTCGTTCTGCTCTTCCTCGCGTTCGCTCAGTTTGCCGGTGTGACCGCTTGCGCGGGCTCAAGGTAGCGCGGTCGATGCCCAATTGACGGCTGCCGCGCCAATCGTTGCGGTTTGATTCCACCTCGCTCCGGGTCGGATCATTGCGGAAAAAACCAAACGGAATCAAAATTGATTTTTGTCTTTGGTGCCGGGAATCTTTGGAGCCCAGGAATCTTTAGCGCCAGGAATCTTTGGTGCCAGGAGTCTTTGGTGCCCAGGAGTCTTTGGTGCCCAGGAGAGGACTCGAACCTCCACGCCTTTCAGCGCTAGTACCTGAAACTAGTGCGTCTACCAATTCCGCCACCTGGGCACTGCCGGATAGGTACGGAGCGGTCGTAAGGTTGTCAATTGGACGGTCCATACCTCTATACAGCGCGCGGTCGATCCTGTATCTCCGCCGCCGATGACCGTTAAAAGCAGGTTTGAGACGCTGGTCACCGTGTTCGGCGGCTCGGGGTTTCTCGGCCGCCACGTGGTGCGCGCGCTGGCACAGCGCGGTTATCGCATCCGCGTCGCGGTGCGCCGGCCGGAGCTTACCGGCTACCTGCGGCCGATGGGCCGTGTCGGCCAGATCCACAGCGTTCAGGCCAATCTGCGCCATGCGCCGTCGGTGGCTGCCGCGGTGCGCGACGCCGACGCCGTCGTCAATCTGGTCGGCATTCTGTTCGAGCGCGGCCGCCAGCGTTTCGACGCGGTGCAAGCGGCCGGCGCCGAAGCGGTGGCGCTGGCGGCAAAATCGGTCGGCGCGCGGCTGGTCCATGTCTCGGCCATCGGTGCCGCTGCCGACTCGCCGTCGCGCTACGCACGATCCAAGGCGGACGGCGAGCGGCGCGTGCTGGCGGCGCTGCCGGACGCCGCCGTGATGCGGCCGTCGATCATGTTCGGCCCCGAGGACGACTTCTTCAACCGCTTCGCCGCGTTGGCGCGCCTCGCTCCGGCGTTGCCATTGCCCGGCGGCGGCCATACCCGGTTTCAGCCGGTGTTCGTCGGCGACGTGGCGGAAGCGATCGCCAAGGCGGTCGACGGCGAGGTGAAGCCGGGTGCGACCTACGAGCTCGGCGGGCCGGACGTGCGCACTTTCAAGGAGCTGATGGAATTCGTGCTCGCCACCGTGCAGCGCCGCCGCTTGCTGGTGCCGGCGCCGTTTGCGCTCATGAAGCTGCAGGCGACGTTGCTGCAGTTTCTGCCGAAGCCGCCATTGACGCCCGATCAGGTCGAGCTGCTCAAGCGCGACAACGTCGTTTCGGATGCAGCCAGGCGCGATGGCCGCACCCTCGAAGCGCTCGGCATCGTGCCGGAATCGATGGCCGCGATCGTGCCGTCTTATCTGTGGCGCTTCCGCAAGACCGGCCAGTTCAATCCGCACACGGCGTAAATCTCACGCCGCGTCTCCCGGGCGCAGCGCGGCATAGCGCGCCACTTCGTGCTGCACCGCGTCCGGGAAACGCGGTCTTTGATCTACAACCCGGCCAACAGCGCGACCAGGCCGAGACCGCCGACCACGATGCGCCAATAGGCGAACAGCACAAAGCCGTGGCGCGAGACGTAGTCGAGCAGCACCTTGACCACGATCCAGCCGCAGACGAACGACACGGCAAAGCCGACGGCGATGATCAGGACGTTGCCGCCGGCGATCTCGCGGCGGCTCTTGAATGCCTCGAACACGAAGGCGCCGACCATGGTGGGCATCGCCAGCCAAAAAGAGAATTCCGTCGCCGCGCGCCTGTCGGCGCCGAACAGCATGGCGGCGACGATCGAGGCGCCGGAGCGCGACACGCCCGGGATCATCGACAGGCACTGCACGCAGCCGATGCCGAGATACATCGGCAGCGTGAATTTGGTGGCGTCGCGATAGCGCGGCTTGAGATCGAGCCGGTCGATCCACAGCAGCACGAAGCCGCCGATCACCAGCATGAGGCAGACGATCCAGACGTTGAACAGCACGCTCTTGATGAAGCCGTAGGCGAGCGCGCCGAGCACCATCGCCGGCAAGAACGCCACCAGCACGCCGATGACGAAACGCCGCGCCTCGGGGTCGGTGAACATGCCGAGAAACAGCTTCCACAGCCTGCCGAAATAGATCGACAGCAGCGCCAGGATGGCGCCGAGCTGGATCAGCACGTCGAACGCCTTGCCGAAATCCTCGTCGTCGAAGCCGAGGAAATGGCCGACCAGCAGCAGATGCCCGGTCGAGGACACCGGAATGAACTCGGTCAGTCCCTCGACGATGCCGAGGAAAACTGCCTTGATCACGTCTAGGCTCATGAACGGCTCCGCGGCGGGAACCGGCGCGGCGCGCGCCGGTAGGAAATTAGCAAGGTCGTTACGTCAGTGTTGTGGCGCCGCGGCAGGTTGCCTGCGGGGTTCCATGACCTATAAGGGCTTGTTCGCGTGGATTCGCGTCCCGACAGTGGGCTCCTATACCCGGACTATCCCATACCGACAAGGCGAGCGCCGCTGACCAGTCCGCCGCTCGCGCTGGATGACATGCTGACGCTGTTTCATCATCCATTCTGCCCGCATTCGCGTTTTGTCCGGCTCATTCTCGAGGAGCTCGCCGCGGCGCCGCGCCTGGTCGAGGAGCGGACCTGGGAGCGGCGGGCCGATTTCCTCGTGCTCAATCCGGCTGGCACCACGCCGGTGCTGGTGGAGGAGGGCGCGCCGCCGGTTCCCGGCGCCGCCACCATCGCCGAATATCTTTGCGAGACCCGCGGCGACACGCTCGCGGTGCTCGGCCTGATGCCGCGCGATCCGGGCACCCGCGTCGAGGTCCGCCGGCTGGCGGCCTGGTTCAACGACAAGTTCTTCGAGGAAGTCTCCGGCGCGCTGGTGCTGGAGCGCATCTACAAGCGCTACATTCCGGCGGCACAGGGCGGCGGCCCGCCCAATACCGATGCGCTGCGTGCCGCGCGCGCCAATATTCGCTACCATCTGGCCTATATCGGCTGGCTCATTCGCAAGCGCGACTGGCTCGCCGGCGAGAGCCTGAGCTATGCCGATCTGGCCGCGGCGGCGCATTTGTCCGCCGTCGATTATCTGGGCGAAGTGCCGTGGGACGAAGACGAGACCGCGAGAGCGTGGTACGCGCGGATCAAATCGCGCCCGGCGTTCCGCGCGCTGCTGACCGAGACGCTGCCGGGAATCGATCCGGCGCCGAGCTACGCCGATCTCGATTTTTGACGCCGGCGGAGCTGAAGGCGGCGCTGGTCGAGGCCGCATGCGCCGAGGGCTTTGACGTCGCCGGCGTGGCGCGGCCCGATGCGATCCCCCGGGCCGCCGCACGCTTGCGCGAGTTCCTTGCCGCCGGCGCCCATGGCGACATGGACTGGATGGCGGCGAAGGCGGACCGGCGCGGCGATCCGCGTACGATGTGGCCCGAAGTGCGCTCGGTCGTCATGCTCGGCGTCAATTACGGTCCGGCCGGCGATCCGCTGGCGATCCTCAAAGAGCGCACGCGCGGCGCCATCTCGGTCTACGCCCAGGGCGACGACTATCACGACATCATCAAGCCGCGGCTCAAACGTCTCGGCCGCTGGCTGATCGCACAAGCCGGCGGCGACATCAAAGTGTTCGTCGATACCGCGGCGGTGATGGAAAAGCCGCTCGCCGAAGCCGCCGGCCTCGGCTGGCAAGGCAAGCATACCAACCTGGTGTCGCTGGAGCTCGGCTCCTGGCTGTTCCTCGGCGCCATTTTCACCACGCTCGACCTGCCGCCCGATGCCGCCGAGCACGACCATTGCGGCACCTGCCACGCCTGTCTCGACGTCTGCCCGACGGCGGCGTTCCCGGCGCCGTATCGGCTGGATGCAAGGCGCTGCATCTCCTATCTCACCATCGAGCACAAGGGCGCGATCCCGCGCGAACTGCGCCCGCTGATGGCTAACCGCATCTACGGCTGCGACGATTGCCTTGCGGTCTGCCCATGGAACAAGTTCGCCAAGGCCGGACGCGAGATGAAGCTCGCGGCGCGCGACACGTTGCGCGCGCCGGAGCTTGGCGCGCTGTCGCGATTGGACGATGCCAGCTTCCGCGCGCTGTTTGCGAAAAGCGCGGTGAAGCGCATCGGCCGCAATCGCTTCCTGCGCAATGTGCTGATCGCCATCGGCAACTCCGAGGACGCAAAGTTGGCCGGCGAAGCCGAGCGGCTGCTCGACGATGCCTCGCCGCTGGTGCGCGGCGCCGCGGTCTGGGCGCTCGGCCGGCTCGATCGCGCCCGGCTCGAACGCTGCGCCGTCCAGCGCCGCGCGCGCGAAGCCGATGCCGAAGTCGCCGCCGAATGGGCGGCGGCATGTGGGTGATGGGCATGTGGGTGATGGGCATGTGGGTGACGGCGTGGCGACTTTGATCTGCCTGGGACTGGGCTATTCAGCCGAGCACTACCTCAAGGCATTCGGCGAAAAATTCCAGCACGTCGTCGGCACCATGCGTAGCGCCGAGCGCGCCGCGGCGCTGAATGCGAATACCGGCGGCCGGCTCAGCGCCGTGGCGTTCGACGGCAAGACGGCAGCGCCCGAATTGCAGCGCGCCATCGGCGACGCCGACGCGGCGCTCATTTCGATCCCGCAGGACGAGAGCGGCGATCCGGTGCTGCGCGCCTGCGCCGGCGCTTTCGCGGATGCGCCACGCCTGCGCAGTGTCGTCTACCTCTCGACCGTCGGCGTCTATGGCGATCATGGCGGCGGCTGGGTCGACGAAGACACGCCGGCAGCGCCGCTCTCGGCGCGCGGCGGCAACCGGCTCGCCGCCGAACAGGAGTGGCGCGATTTCGGCGCGCGCCGCGGCATCGCGGTCGCGATCCTGCGCCTCGCCGGCATCTACGGCCCGGGCCGCAACGCACTGACGCAACTTGCGCGCGGCCAGGCCCGCCGCATCGTCAAGCCCGGCCAGGTGTTCAACCGCATCCATGTCGGCGACATCGCCCAAGCCATCGATGCCGCGTTCGCGCGGCGCGCCGCCGGCATCTTCAACGTCGCCGACGACGAGCCGTCGCCGCCGGGCGATCCGATCGCTTTCGCGGCGGCGCTGATGGGTGTCGCGCCGCCGCCGGAGATTTCATACGAACGGGCCGCGCCGTCGATGTCGGAGATGGCGCTGAGCTTTTGGCAGGAATGCCGCCGCGTGCGGAACGACAAGCTCAAGCGCGAGCTCGGCGTGCGCCTGCGCTACCCGACGTATCGCGAAGGGTTAAGAGCGTTGGTTGAAAGGAGCTAACTCGGTCTGCGTTTCCCGGATGCGGTGCAGCACGCAGTGATGCACCGCTGATCCGGGACCTTCGCAGGTCGAGCGTGCGGCGATCCCGAGTCTGCAGCGCATCATTCCGCTTCGCTGCATGCTGCGCCGCGCCCGGGAAACACCTTCAGTGCAGGCTCGGCCCTTTGAGGAACCGATTGCGCTCGCTCGACTTGACGCGCAGGTCGATGGTCTCGCCGTCGCGGTAGACCGAGATCGGCACCTCGACGCCGGCCTGGCCTTGGGCCCAGACGCGGCGGAAGAAGCCGGCGAGATCGCGCACCTCCTTGCCGGCGACCGACAGCACGATGTCGCCGGTGCGCAGATCGGCGCGCTTCGCCGGTCCGCGATCGGCGAGGCCGACGACGACCAGGCGGTTCTCGACTTCGGTGGCGTAAAGCCCGAGCCATGGCCGCGGCGGCGCGTTGCGGCGGCCGAACTTCATCAGGTCGTCGAGGATCGGGTTGAGCAGATCGATCGGCACGATCATGTTGATGTTTTGCGCTTGGTCCTTGCCGACGGCGTGCTGCAACTGCAGCGAGCCGATGCCGATGAGGTCGCCGGCCGGCCCGATCAGCGCGGTGCCGCCCCAGTTCGGATGCGACGGCGCGGTGAAGATCGCTTCGTCGAGCACGTATTCCCAGTAGCCGGCGAATTCCTGCTTGGCGACGATGCGCGCCGCGACCGAGCGCTGCCGGCCGCCGGCGCCGGCGACGACGACGCGTTCACCGATCGACGCCGCGGCCGATCGGCCGATCTCGAGCGCCGGCATGTCGAGCTTGGCGAGCGCTTGGACCAGGCCGAAGCCGGTCTCCTGGTCGTAGCCAAGCACGTGGCCGGGCACCGAGCGGCCGTCGGCGAGATTGAGCCAGATCGTTTCCGCCTCGGTGATCAGGTAGCCGATGGTCAGCACCAGGCCGTTGCCGCGGATGAATACGCCGTTGCCGGCGCGCTCGGTGCCGAGCGTCTCGGCGGTGTAGGCGTCGGGCGGAATGATCGCGCGCAGACCGACCACGGCGTTGAACGCCTGTTCGAGGTCATAGCCGTAATCCTCCGGCTTCGGCTGCGCGGCGGTCGGCACCTTCCAGTCGCTCAAGGACGGCATCGGCTTATCCCTTGGCTCGCGGCGTCGCACCGCAAGGATTGCAATTGTATCGCGCCGTTCGCGCCTTTTCGAGTCGCTGTGCCGGCGGCGCATCAATTCTTCTTGTCGGACGCGGGTGTCGCTTTTTGCAGCTCTTCGAGTTGCTTCTCGAGGTCCGGCAGGCTCGCCGCCAGGTCGCAGTTGGCTTTGTCTTGGAGCGCCTCCCGCTTCACCTGCTCCCAGCGCTCGGCGGCGTCTTGCTCGTTCCACGGCCGCCGCTTTTCCGGATTGAACGTGCGCTCGCGGACGAGGCTGTCCAGCGCGCGATGATAGTCGTCGAGATCGAGCACGCGGTCGCGCGGCTGAAAATAAAAATGCTTGCCGTCGAGCTCATGGCAGAATTTCAAGCCGCCGGCGAAGGTCTGCGTGGCCATGCGGGCGTCGAAAATCTTGCCCTTGAGGTCGTCGATGGCTTGGTTTTGAGCGCGGGCAGCGGCGGGAATCAGGCAAAGCGCGATCGCCCCATAGGCAAAGCAATTCAAATCAATCTCTCCAGGGTCGCGTGATTCCCTGCGCCCAGGCATGGTATCAGGCTTGTCTCGTTGCGGTGAGGCCGAAAAATCGTTACGTTTCGTTTACGCTGTCGGCGAGCAAACCGCGCCGCCGCGGCGATCGGCGCTTTGCCGCTGTGATCTGCTGCTTTGTTGCCTTTTTCCTGCCCCATCTTCTACGCAGATCGACGGCAGAATCCTTGGGGTCATCGGGGATGGGGGAGTTACCTTGCGTTCCAGCACCAGCCTTGTCGTGATTGCGTGTGCGCTCGCCGCGTCGATCGGCACAGCCGCGGCGCAATATTATCCGCCACAGCCGCCGCCCTACCCGGCGCCAAGCTATTCCAGCGCGCCGCTGCCGGCGCCGGACGAAGATTGGCGGCCGATCGAGCCGAGCTACTACGGCCATGCGGTCTATCGCGATGCCAATGGCGCGCCGTTGGATCCGCGCACCGTCGCGGAAGGCGGCGGCCAAGGCCAAGGCGCTGCCGCGATGGGCGGCCCGTACGTGCCGGCGCGCGCCGCCGGCCAGTACGAGGACCTGCCGCCGCAGCCGATGCCGCCGAATTTCGGCAGCGGGCCGTTCCAGCGGCCGCCGGCCGATGTCAGCGCCATTCCGTCGCCGGACGGCGACGTCACCGGCACGGTGCGGGCGCCGGCCAATGCGGGACCGGGCCATCCGTCGATTATCGCCGCGCTGCCGCCGGACGACCAGCCCGAGACCGGCCCGCGCAAGGAACTGCCGCCGCAGTTCCGCCGCCAGATCGTCGACTACGTCACCAAGGAGCCGGCCGGCACCATCATCATCGATACGCCGCACACCTACCTTTATCTGGTGCTCGGCGACGGCACGGCGATGCGCTATGGCATCGGCGTCGGCCGCGAGGGCTTTACCTGGACCGGCACCGAGCGCATCAGTCGCATGAAGGAATGGCCGGACTGGTTCCCGCCGAAGGAGATGATCGACCGGCAGCCGTATCTGCCGCGCTTCATGGCCGGCGGCGACACCAATCCGCTCGGCGCGCGCGCCATGTATCTGGGCAACACGCTCTATCGCATTCACGGCACCAATCAGCCGTCGACCATCGGCACCTTCGTCTCGTCGGGCTGCATCCGCCTGACCAACGAGGACGTCTCCGATCTGTACAGCCGGGTCACCGTCGGCACCCGCGTGGTGGTGCTACCGGGAGCGTCGGCGCCGGCTTCGGCCTCGGCGCAAAGCACGATCACGCGCTAACGATCCAGCTCGACGATATAGTCCGGCCGGCGCCGCGGCGCCGGCCGATTTTTTTGCGTTGCGGCGGCAGCGACTCAGTTAGTGTCGCGCGCTGCCGGTCGCGCGCCGGCGCCCGCTGCGGCGCGATCCTTGCATAGCGGCGATCCGCAGCCGGTTGTGACGCGTGCTTCCCACGATATCGCGCGGGGGCTGCACTGCGAGGTCGCATGTTTCCCAATGTCCGTTTCATGATCGTGGCCGTGGTTGCCTCGGTCGTCGTCCTGGTCAGCGGCTTTGCCTTGTTTGCCACCGTTCGGGTCAGCCATGAGCCGCTCGGCCGGCTCGCCTCCGGCGCTGCACCGATGCAGCTCGCCGCCGACAGCGCCGCGCCCGCCGCCGTGACGGGCCAATCCTTCGGCGTCCGCTTCCAGGTGATCCAGGACCGGGCCGCCGGCGCCGGCAGCGCGGTGCCGCTCGCTCCGGCGCACGAGGACAATATCGCGTCGCCGCCGAACGCCGCCGCTCCCGTCGCCACCACCGAGCCGAAGCAAGCGGCGGCCGGACCAGCGGCACCCGAGCAAGCGGCACCGCTCGCGCCGGCTGCCGCGCCTGAACTCAAGCAAGACGCATCCGTAACCCCGTCAGGTGAAGCGCCCGCGAGCGCGAGCGACACCGCGCCGACGCAATCGGCCGCCGCGCCGGCGCCATCCGCTGCGCCCGACAGCGCAACCGCGACGGCGTCGTCCGAGCAAGCAACGCCTGCCACGGCAGCCGTCGAGCAGCCCGCCCCGACCGAGCCGGT
>JASHQO010000101.1 GCA_030039105.1 Xanthobacteraceae bacterium | reverse complement strand
GTCCATAGCTGCGCGATTTCCTGCGCCGCCCGTCCATTGCGTGCATATTCGGTGACGCCGAAACCTGCGGCGATGGCGTCCTGGAAATCCATGCGCGCCGCCAACATCGGCTCGGCGAGCACGCCAAGCTCGCTTAACGCCTTTGCCGCAGCTTTCGCCCGCGCGCTGTGGTGAGCCGGCGGACATTGGTTGAGGACGAACGCCGCCTTTCGCTTTGCCAGATAAGCGGTGCGAAACGTCGCTATCGTCGCTTCGACGTCCAGAAGGCTGGGGCGCACCGGAAGCAGGCACAGGTCGACGGCTTCGGTGACGAGACGAATTGCGGAGGGATCGGCCCCGGCAGTATCGAAGATGGCAACCGTGAAGCCGACATCGGCAAGACCTTGGAGAATCTTCGACAGTTGGGGAAGGCGTTCCCGCTCCAGCAGATCGACGACCACTTTGTTCGGTGTATCGGCGGCGTCCCGGCGCATCGCCCAGCGGACCAGTGAGCCTTGCGGATCGAGGTCGAGCGCGATGACATTTTCACCCGCGCTTGCCGCCGACACTGCCACGGACGCTGCCAGTGTGGTCTTCCCCGTGCCACCCTTCTGCGTAAGAAATGCTATTGTGCGCATTCTCTTATTCTCCTTGCTCTTGGGCGAGATGGGCGCCGTCGCGCCGACATGTTTCTTGCGGCAGCGATCGCATTCTCAGGCCGCCTTCCAGCCGAACAGTTGGTTGAGAATGCCACGGCTTTCGCCCGGCACGACCACGGGCAACGTCTCGCCTTTCAGGCGCCGCATGACATCGAAATAGGCGAGCGCCGGCGCGCTCATCGCCTTGTTCACGGTCACCGGTGAACCGATATTCGACGCGCGGCGCACTTCCTCGCTTTCGGGAATGATGCCGATCAACGGTATGGCGAGAATCTCGAGAACGTCGTCGATCGCCAGCATGTCGCCACGCGCGGCACGCCGCGCCTGATAGCGCGTTATGAGAAGGTGCTTGTTGACGCAATCGCCGCGCTCGGCTCTCTCGGTTTTGCTGTCGAGCAGGCCGATGATGCGGTCGGAATCGCGCACCGACGAAACTTCGGGATTGGTCACGACAATGGCGGCGTCGGCATGGCGCATCGCCAAGGTCGCGCCGCGCTCGATGCCGGCCGGGCTGTCGCAGATGATCCAATCGAAAGTCGTGCGCAGCTCCGCGATGATGTCCGCGGTGCCCTGCTCGGTGAGCGCGTCCTTGTCGCGCGTCTGCGACGCCGGCAACAGGTACAGGTTGTCCAAGCGCCGGTCGCGAATAAGCGCCTGCGACAATTTCGCCGCGCCCTGCATGACGTTGATCAAATCGAACACCACGCGCCGCTCGGCGCCGAGCACCAGATCGAGGTTTCGCAGTCCGACGTCGAAATCGATCACCACGGTGCGCTCGCCGGATTGGGCGAACGCGGCGCCCAAGGCGGCCGTCGAAGTGGTCTTGCCGACGCCGCCCTTGCCCGAGGTTACGACCACCACCCGACCCGCTGCCCCAGCCTGCATTGCTGCAATCTCCATTTCCGCCGCCATGGCCCGCGCGTTGCGCGCGTCGCATCGACCGAACGCGCCTGGCCCAGCGCTTCGGGTTTTCAGTTGTTTTGCAAGTGAACGGGATTCGCCCGTCGGACCGAATCTATTGTTAATATTGGGACAATGATGGTTAACCGAAGGTTAAAACGGTCGCCGTCCCGTTAACGCTTCGCCGCGGTGTGCTGTTTGCGCAGCATGCCGTGCCGAGGATTGGGACGTGGCGAGTTTTCGCCGGATCGGGCCATGCCGGATACGCCGATCGCCGAGCCAAAGCGGGATGAGCTCTGGCCGAATCGTCACCCCGCTCGGGCCTTTTGCTTGCGCATGATCCCGAAACCGCTGTCCACCCTCGAATCGAGTCCGAGGGCCGGCTTTTTCGGGATCGTGCTTCAGTCGACGCAAGGCGCGAGCAGAATTCAATGCTTCGGCAAACTTAAGGCTCAAGCGCCTCGGCGGCGTCGATCCGTTGCGCGCAAGCTCGCTCGACGCCGCTGGCATCGCCGCCGAACGAGACGGCCGAACCTATGAGGGCGAAGCACGGCGCCGCGGCTGCGATGCCGGCGTCGCCCGCGATGCAAAACCTCACGCCATCGCGCGACCTACGACGCCTTGGCGAGCGGCATGCCGGCGGCGTTGGGAATCTCGATGTCGACCTCGAGCGTCGAGACCGATTTGCCGCGGTCCATCCTGATCTGCACCCGGTCGGGCTCGAAGGGGACGTGGCGGCTGATGACGGCGAGGATTTCCTCGCGCAGCACGCTCAGCAACTCGGGCTGACCGCGCGCCGCGCGCTCATGGGCGAGCAGAAGCTGCAGCCGCTCGCGCGCCACCGGCGCCGAGCCGCGGCGGAACATGTTGAAGAGCATCATCATGCTGCCTTCCGTCCGAACAGCTTGGTGAACAGGCCCCGGCTTTCGCCGGGCACGGCAAGTGGCACGTTCTCGCCGCGCAGCCGCGCCGCGGCGTCGAAATAGGCGCGGGCCGGCGCGCTCAGCGCGTTGGCCAGCGTCACCGGCGAGCCGATATTGGAGGCGCGCAGCACCTCATCGCTTTCCGGGATGATGCCGAGCAGCGGCGTCGAGAGGATTTCCAGCACGTCGTCGATGGTCAGCATCTCGCCGCGGGACGCGCGCCCCGCGTGGTAGCGGGTGATCAGAAGGTGCTTCTGCACCCGGTCGCCGCGCTCGGCCCTGACGGTCTTGGCGTCGAGCAGACCGATGATGCGGTCGGAATCGCGCACCGACGAAACTTCGGGATTGGTGACGATGATGGCGGCATCGGCATGGCGCATCGCCAGCGTGGCGCCGCGCTCGATGCCGGCCGGCGAGTCGCAGACGATCCAGTCGAACTTGCCGCGCAGCTCGTCGATCACCTTGGCGACGCCGGCCTCGGTGAGCGCATCCTTGTCGCGGGTCTGCGACGCCGGCAGCAGGTACAGGTTCTCCAGCCGCTTGTCGCGGATCAGCGCCTGCGGCAGCTTGGCGACGCCGTTGATGACGTTGACCAGGTCGAATACCACGCGCCGCTCGGCGCCGAGCACCAGATCGAGATTGCGCAAGCCGACGTCGAAGTCGACGACCACCACCTTGGCGCCGTTCTGGGCCAGCGCGGCGCCGAGCGCCGCCGTGGACGTGGTCTTTCCGACGCCGCCCTTACCGGATGTCACGACCAGGACTTGAGCCATATTGGACTGCCTTTCCGTTTTCCTGTTGGCGCGCGGCGTTACCGCACCGCGCCGCTTCAGTTCAGCGCCGAAATCTGCAACGTTTGACCCTCGAGCCAGGCCTGCGCCGGGCCGTGACGCAGGCTTTCTTCGATGTCGTCTGCCGTCTTGTAGTAGGAGTCGATGGCAAGCAGCTCCGCTTCGACGCGATGACAGAAG
>JASHQO010000100.1 GCA_030039105.1 Xanthobacteraceae bacterium | reverse complement strand
CGATCTCGGCCCGATCGAAGTATTGATCAACAATGCCGGCATCACCCGCGACTCGCAGCTGCACCGCATGAAGCCCGAGCAGTGGACCGCGGTGATCAACACCAATCTCGGCTCGCTGTTCAATATGTGCCACAACGTCATCGAGGGCATGCGCGAGCGCAAGTTCGGCCGCATCGTCAACATCTCCTCGATCAACGGCCAGAAAGGCCAGTTCGGCCAGACCAACTATTCGGCCGCCAAGGCCGGCGAGATCGGCTTCACCAAGGCGCTGGCACAGGAAGGCGCGCGCGCCGGCATCACCGTCAACGCCATCTGCCCGGGCTACATCAACACCGAGATGGTGCAGGCCGTGCCGAAGGATGTCCTGGAGAAGAGCATCCTGCCGACCATCCCGATCGGCCGCCTCGGCGAGCCCGATGAAATCGCGCGCTGCGTCGTGTTCCTGGCATCCGACGGCGCCGGGCTGATCACCGGCTCGACGATCACGGCCAATGGCGGCCAGTATTTTGCGTAAGTAGCCCGCATGGGCGCAGCGATATGCGGGAGCGGTATTCCCGGATGTCGCTTCGCTCATCCGGGCTACGAATTCGGCGCCCACCCTGGCGGCGGCACCATGACCTGCGGGCGTTGGCGTTCGCCAGGTCATTGCCCAATGCGATGCGATCGCGATGCGCCCCTCTTGCGCGATTTCGATCGTCAACGGCGCGCTCGCATACCGGTGCTAAATTTCAACCGCGTCGACGCGATGCCAGTGTGGATCGCTCCCCGCGCGTCAGCAGAAAATAAATTGCAGTCGCGGCGGCTCGGCCACCTTCGGCTTGGTTCGAATCGCGGGTCATCTCGCGAAAGTGGCCGCCCTCCGGATGCGGCTTGAGCGCGACGAGCCGGATGACGTCGCTTGCGGAAAGCTTTGCGCTCAAAAGCGGTTCTTGCGCTCGCGGATTTCCGCAAACACTTTCCAGGCCGGGCTGCCGCCAAGGCCGACCGACTTCGCCACCTCGGCATCATCGGCGCGCAGGAACGGATTGGCCGCCTTCTCGGCGCCAATTGTCGCCGGGATTGTCGCTTTGCCCGAGGCCAGGAGCTTTTTCACCTCGTCGGCGCGCGCAGCGAGCGCCTTATTGTTTGGCTCGACGGTCTTGGCGAAGCGGATATTGGCGTCGGTGTATTCATGGCCGCAGTAGAACTGCGTGTCGTCCGGCAGGGCGCGCAGCTTGAGCAGCGATTGCCACATCATTTCCGGGTTGCCTTCGATCACCCGGCCGCAGCCGATCGAGAACAGCGTGTCGCCGACGAAGGCCAATTTATCGACCGGGAAGAAATAGGAGATGTGGCCCGCGGTGTGGCCGGGCGTGTCGATGATCCGGCCTTGCAGCCCACCGACCTTCACGGTGTCGCCTTCACCCACCGTCTCGTCGACATGGGCGATGCGCTGCGACTCGGCGCGCGGCGCGACGACGCGGCATTTGTGACGGTTTTTCAGCTCGCCGATGCCTTGGGTGTGATCGGCGTGGTGGTGCGTCACCAGGATGTCGCTGAGCTTCCAGCCGGTCTTTTGTAGCGCCGCCTCGACGGGCGCCGCCTCCGGCGCATCGATCGACGCGGTGGCGCCGCTTTGCGGATCGTGGATCAGCACGCCGAAATTGTCCTTCAGGCAGGGAAACAGATGGGTCTGTGCGGCCATGATGCACTCGTCTCATGCCCCGCGACGGCGGGGCATCCAATAATCGCGGCGGCACGAATTAGCCGCCGTCGCTGATGGTTACTGGATCATCCGCCTTGGCGGACGATGACGCAAGAAGGGTCGATTAACGGCGTCCGAGCACGCCCCGGAACGAGGGCGCGTTCCATGCTATTTTGCCATCATGGACGTGGTCGACCTGCGCAATTTCTACGCCCAACGGCTTGGCGTCGTTGCCCGGCGCTTCATCGGCCGCGGCATTCGCGCGCGCTGGAGAGATATGCGGGCGCTGCGGGTGCTCGGCGTCGGCTACGCGACGCCGTATCTCGGCTTGTTCCGGGAGGAGGCCGAGCGCTGCCTCGCCATGATGCCGGCGCCGCAAGGCGTGGTGCGCTGGCCGTCGAGCCGGCCGGCGCTCGCCGCGCTGGTCGAGGAAGACGAGCTGCCGCTGACCGATTCAGCGGTCGACCGCGTGCTGCTGGTACACGCGCTGGAAATGTCGATCGACCCGGCCGAATTGCTACGCGAGGTATGGCGGGTGCTGGCTGGCGGCGGCCGGTTGCTCGTGGTGGTGCCGAACCGCCGCGGTCTGTGGGCGCGGATGGACACGACACCGTTCGGCTACGGCCGGCCCTATTCGCGCTCGCAGATCATGCAGCTTCTCCGCGAGACCTGGTTCACGCCGACCGGCTGGGACGAGGCGCTGTACGTGCCGCCGTTCGAGGGTAGCCTGTTCCTGCGCTCGGCTGGAGCTTGGGAGCGGGCCGGCGCCATGCTGGCTTCGCCGTTCGCCGGCGTCCATATCGTCGAAGCGACCAAGCAGGTCTATCGCGCCATTCCGGCGCGGCGTGAACGCCGCCGCCTCGTGCCGACGCTCGAGCCGGTGCTGGCGCCATCGCCCAGTGGCGCGGCGGCACTGCACTTCGTCGCCGACACATCGGAGTAACGATCGGCCCGCCGCCGCGTCACGACGCGAACGGCACCCAGGCACGCTGCACCGCCGGTCGCGCCTCGATCGCACCGTGCCAGCGCTTCACGTTCGGATAATCGCCGAGCCCGATGTCGCGGACGCCGTGGATGTGGACGTCCGAATACATGGTCATATCGGCGATCGAGTAGTCGCCGCCGACATAATCATGGGTCGCCAGATGCCGGTCGAGAACGCCGAGCATGTCGCGCAAGTTGGCCTCATAGTGCTGTTGCGCCGGCGGCGCCTTGATCGGCGAACGGATCGTCCAATGGCCAAACTGCTGCGCCAGCGTGGTGAAGGTCGCCGAGCCGTAGAACAGCCATTGGTCCACCTTGGCGCGCTTGGCCGGATCGCTCGGATAGAACTTGCCGGATTTCTCCGCGAGATATTTGAGGATCGCGCCGGATTCGCAGAGCGTCACTTGGGTGCCGCCGGGGCCATCATGATCGACGATGGCCGGGATCTTGTGGCCGGGACTGATCTTCATGAATTCCGGCTCCATCTGCGCCTTCTTGCGTAGATCGACCGGAATGATCTTATGCGGCAGCCCGGTCTCCTCCAGCATCACGCGCGGCTTGTAGCCATTGTCGGTGATCCACGTGTAGCAATCGATCATTGTGCTCTCCCCAACGCCATGGTTCTGGCGGCTAGTATGCCCGTCATAGCGCCGCTGCCAAGGGCCAGACCGGATCTAGCCGTCGACCACGAGCGTTGCCGCGGCGACTTCGCCATCGGTCATGTAATGATTGACGTGCTCGACCCGCAGACGCTGGCGGGCGCGATACGCCGTCACCTCACCGATGACTTTAATGTTGGCGAGCTCGGCAATGATGAATTCGCGCTCGGCGTTGGTATCGGAATCAGTGGCGTGGGTGATCTGGAAAGTCAGCTTGGTGAGCGAGAAGCCGGTATCTTTGGTGCCGGCGCCGACCCAAGCCACCGGCACATCGTCGCGTGGGCGGCGGCTGGCGCGCCAAAAACTCGGCGTGCCCAGCGTCGCTTCGGCGTGCTGAAGGCTCAAGGCCCAAAACCGGATGTGATGGCGCCGGCGCGGGCTATTATCGATGCACTTCTGGAAGCCGATGTCCTGGCCGCGGCCGAACAGATAAAGCGTGCTGAACGGCGCTGTCGGATAAGGCTTGTTGAGCAAAAAGGCGCACACCATTTGCCAGGAGCTGGCCAGGCTCAGCGGATCGGCGATCTTCCAACCGGCGGCGGCGAAGCCAGCTTCGAGTTGGCGCCGTGTCCCGATCAGCACGATGTTGACCGGGTCGCCGGGCAAGCCGTCGCCTGTCAGAGTGTAGCGCGGCACGCGCTTGTGCTGCAGGATCTTCAGGCTCGTGCGCACCACGCGCGGCAGGATCACGTAAGCAGCCACAGCATAGGTGAAGGCGACCGCCAGCATCCACGGCAAGCGGTTGTCGGCAAATTTGAAGACGACGAATACGATCAGCCAGACGGTGAAGAGGCCCAAGGCCGCGACCAGCACGCGCCGCAACAAGCGAATGAACATTCTCGTCATCGCGCCCACCCCGGCGATCGTCCGCGACGGTCAGTCCGGCCAAGCCTCCGCGGTGACCGCGGCAGCATCGGCGCCGATGTAATCGTTGAGACCGGCCTGGCCGTCGCGCTCAAGCGCAGCGAGCAGAGTTTGCTTGATTTCGCCGACCAGGGCGAGGCCGCGGAACACCAAACCGGAATAGACCTGAACAAGGCTGGCGCCGGCGCGGATTTTACCGAGCGCAGTGGCGCCGGAATCGATGCCGCCGGCCCCGACCAGCGGAAACGCATCCTCCACCCGCACGTAGGTCTCCGCCAGCATGCGATTGGCGAGCCGATAAAGCGGCCGGCCCGAGAGGCCACCGGCCTCTTTCGCGACAACTGTCTCACGCAGGCGCTGCGGCCGCGCCACCGTGGTGTTGCCGACGATCATGCCGTCGACCCGGCGCGCGCGGGCGATACCGACGACGTCGTCAAGATCAGCCAGCGGCAAATCCGGCGCGATCTTGAGCAGCACCGGTGTCGGCCCGGCATTGCGCGACACCCGCTCGCGCGCATCGACCACACGAGCCAGAAGGTTGTCGAGCACGGCGGCCTGCTGCAAATTGCGCAGGCCCGGCGTATTGGGCGAGGAAATATTGACGGTGACATAGCTCGCGACCGGCGCGAAGCGCTCGATCAGCTTCACATAATCGGCGACGCGATCGGCCGAGTCCTTGTTGGCGCCGACATTGATGCCGACGATACTGCCACCGCTCGCCGACGCAGCAGCGGCAATATCGGGCGCGGCACGCGCCGCAAGCCGCTTGAGCGCCGCGTCGGCGCCTTGCGAGTTGAAGCCGAGCCGGTTGATGACGCCCTGATCGGCATTGAGCCGGAACAACCGCGGCCGTGGGTTGCCAGGCTGCGGCAGCGGCGTAATGGTGCCGACTTCAACGAAGCCGAAGCCCGCGCGCAGCAGGGCGTCGGGCACCTCGGCATTCTTGTCGAAGCCCGCCGCCATGCCGATCGGATTGGGGAAATTCAGCCCGAACACCCGCAGCGCCAGGCGCGGGTCGTCGCGCGGTGCCAGCGGCAACGGCGCGAACTTCAGCATTCTGATCGCCAGCCCATGCGCGTCTTCGGGATCGAGCGCGTGCAGCAACGGCCGGGCGAGACGATCGAGAAATTCGATCACGGCGCGAGCTCCGGAAATTCTCGCTTGCCTTCGACCTCGTCGGGCAGCGGTTTGACCCAATGCACCGCGCTCAGCGGCAGTGGCGCGTAGAGATGTGGAAACAGGTCGTCATGGCGCGAATGCTCCCATCGCAGCGCCGAACCCAGCGCCGCGGCATCGATCGCGACCAACACCAAGTCCGTTTGCCCGGCGAAATGCTTGGCCGCGGTCTCGGTCACTTGCGCGGCACTGGAGAAATGGATGAAGCCGTCACGCACATCGACGGCGGAGCCGCGGAACGTCCCCGCTTGCTCGGCCGTACGCCACTCGGCCAGCTCGCAGATTTTATAGACGGTCGTCACGGCCCCAACCTTTTCTGTCGATGGCGCAGCCCGCGACCCTATAGACCATTGCGGCTTCAGGCAATAATTCCTATTATTCATGCTGGTTGGATGGGGAAACAATGCTGACGCATGCACAGGTCTGGTCGGCCATCGATCGCCTCGCCGCGCGCGCAGGGTTGTCCGCCTCAGGGCTGGCCCGCCGCTCCGGACTCGACCCCACCACCTTCAACAAATCCAAGCGGGTCACCTCAGCCGGTCGCCCTCGCTGGCCCTCGACCGAATCCATCTCCAAGGCGCTGGCGGCCACCGGCACCCCCGTTGAGGTCTTTGTCGGGCTGCTCCAAGGCGCCGACGGCGGCGCGCCGGTCCGCAGCGTGCCGTTGCTCGGCTTCGCCGAGGCCGGCTCCGGCGGCTATTTCGACGACGGCGGCTTCCCAGCCGGCACCGGCTGGGACGAAATCGCATTTCCAGCCGTCAACGACGACCACGCCTATGCGCTGAAAATCTCCGGCCAATCGATGGAGCCGGCCTATCGCCATGGTGACGTCATTATCGTCTCGCCAGCGGCCCCGATCCGCCGCGGCGACCGTATCGTGGTCAGGACCAGGGCCGGCGAGGTGATGGCGAAGGAGCTCAAGCGCAGCTCGGCAAAATCCATCGAGCTGAAGTCGCTCAACGCCCAGCACTCCGACCGGACATTCGCGCCTGCCGACGTGCTGTGGATGGCGCGTATCTTGTGGTCGAGCCAATAAGTCCCGTCGTTGCGAGCGCGGCTTACCCGTGCCACCACAACATCCCACCGCGGAACAGATAGACAATGCTGACGGCGAAGCACCTCTACCCTTCGATCTGACTGTATCAGGCGGCTAGAATGGACTGATTGGGAAATAGCGTAGCCATAGATCAGTGAAACTGCCCTTCTCCCACTGCCGGAACAGCGCCCAGTTCAAGGCCTGGCGCAGCAGATCGTTGCCGCGCTTCACCGCGATGCCGATGCCCTCGCCGAAGAAACGGCTTTCCAGGAACGGCCCGCCGCGGAAGGCGCAGCAGCCGCCGGAATCGGTTCCGTTGAGCCAGAACGCGAGCGCAATGCCGTCGCCGAACAACAGGTCGACCTCCTTGTTGCGCAGCGCGGCGCGCGCCGCCTCGGCATTCGGATAGGACCGCACCTCGGCCTCGGTGAACATCTCCTTCAGGTACGCTTCATGCGCGGTGCCGGCGACCACCGCGATCTTCTTGCCCTCGACCAACTCCGGCAGCACATCACCGATGTCACCGTCGATGCGGGCCACGAAGCGTGCGGGCGTGCGGTAATAGGGGTCGGTGAAATCGGCGCGGTTGCGGGCATCGGCCGTGGCCGCGATCGAGGCGATCACCGCGTCGCCGCCGTTGCGGCTGTCGTTGAGCGCGTCAAGCAGGAGATCGAAGCGGCGCGCCTGGATGGTGCAGGTCGCCTTGATCTCCTCGCACAGGAGTCGCGCCAGGTCGACATTGAAGCCCACCGGGTTGCCGCCCGGCCCGGCATAGTCAAACGGCGGATAGTCGGTCTCGGTCAGGAAGCGAATGGTCTGCACGCGGCTCAAGTCGGGCCGTTCGGGACGGCGGCGCGGATCCCAAAAGCCGGGAACGGCGACGACTCGCGGCTGTTGCACCGCGGCGTCCTGCGCCGTTGCAGGCGACGTTCCGCTGCCGGCGACGGACAGCAAGGCGCCGGCCAGGCAGAGCGCGGTTGCGAACCTTGCCGCCGGAGTGTCCTCGGGATGCTGCAATGCTACCATTCCGGAGCCGCGGTTCGCGCCAAGCTCGGCGCAGTCGCTCCGGCTTAGAGCATGATCCGCAAAAGGGAAAGCCCGCGCTTGGCGCAATATCAAGGCGAAGCCGGAGCAAAATTGCGGACGGTCAGTCGGCGGACGAGACGATCGCTTCCACCATGCGCACGATTGAACGGCGCAGCGACGTGTTCTTGATCCTGGTGAACGCCCTGACCAGCGCGTGACCATCGGCATGGCCGAGAAAATCGGTGATATGGGCGAGCGATGGTCTGTCCTCCTCACTGCGCCGCGGCGTACCGGCCGCTTGCGGCGCGCCTTCGAAGAAGAATGGCACCGGAACCTCGAGGATGCGCGATATCTCCTGCAAGCGGCTGGCGCTGATGCGATTGGTACCTTTTTCGTATTTTTGCACTTGCTGAAACGTGAGTCCGAGTTGATCAGCCAGACGTTCCTGACTCATGTGCAGCATGAGACGACGCATGCGTACGCGGCCACCGACATATTTGTCAGTCGGATTTGGAAACTTGACGGACATCGCAAATCTCCACGGCGGATCGCCCGCTTTCCTTGTGGTGTCTCTTTTCGCCTGCGCAGGCAATCCCCAATTGCGCATTTTTCAAGCAATGTTGATTCTCAGATACACTCGGTGAATTTCACCGCGAATTTTTCGCCCCCACCGCGTTGCAATACGCGCTGTCGCGCAAAAAAACCGGTTCTCATTTTTAGAAACCGGCTTCTTGTTTCTAGATGACGAGGAGGCAGAATCGAGGTTTTTGGTTGCGCCTGTTTCGCTCGATAATGGCGCGTCTAAAAGTAGCGGCGCAAATCTGCAGCCGATGCATCGGTCGTGCGCTTCAGGTCAA
>JASHQO010000099.1 GCA_030039105.1 Xanthobacteraceae bacterium | reverse complement strand
GACGATAGCGGGCCCAAGCGGCCAAGTCATTTGCGCATGGCCGGCGCCCGCCGTAATGTCGCGCCGCGAACGGCGGAGCGCGGCGAGCCAGCCTGACATGAACATGACCGCCGACGCGCAGACCAGGGCCTTGGAATTCGTCCACCACGCGAGCCTGTTTACGCTGATTGCCACCATCGCGCTGCTCGCCTGGGTGGCTTCCGGGGTTGATTTCTCGAGCGACGCCTTGCGCTTTGGCGCGATGGCTTGCCTCACGCTGTCGGTCGTGTTCGGCGTCGGCACTTTGGTGCTGGTCCCGCTCATTGCGGAGGCGCGGCGGCCCGGCCAATCGAACTTCGACGTGGCGCCGGCTTTCTTCCTGTTCGGCAAACGCAGTGCGCGGCTCAAAACGGCGATGCTGCCGCAATACGCCTTGCTGCTCGCCGGCGTCATTCTTTACGTCGTCGGCATGGTCGACTGAGCTGCTGTCGTGGGCTCAATTGCTCGCGCTTGATCTCGGCGATGCGGGCCATTCGGCAGTCCTCTCTTTCAGCGTAATTCCGCGGCACCGTCGCCGCGCACTGCGGCGACGTAGCGCGCGACCGAGCGCCTGACGATGCCCTTGCCGTCGTGCGGAATGGTGCGATCGAACCAGGCGCCGTGGATCGCATCGAACGCGTAAGGCTCCAGCATCGCGCCGATGCGCTCGACCGCCGGCGCCGACAGCGGGATCATGTTCGGATAGCTGCGCATGAAGGTGACGAACTTGCGATCCGGAATGACCTGCACGATGTCGCCGGACAAAAGCGCGCCGCGGCCGCCGCCGCCTTGCGCCCAATGCAACACGGTGCCACCGGCGAAATGACCGCCGCAGCGGATCAGGGTGGCGCCGTCGGCAAGCTTCAGCGCATCGCCGTCCCAAAAATTGATCGACCGATCGGGCCGCATCACCCATTGCCGGTCAGCGACATGCAGATGGATCGGCGCGTCGAACGCGTGCGCCCATTCCACCATCGACGAATAATAGTGCGGATGGGAAACGGCGATGCCGATCAGCCCGCCGAGGCCTTTGACGATCTCGATCGTTGCTTCGTCGAGGAGCGTAATGCAGTCCCACAGCACGTTGCCTTTGTCGGTGCGCAGCAGGAGCGCGCGCTGGCCGATGGCGAAGGCCGGCACCGTGCCGATGCCGATCAGGCCCGGCTCGTGCTGGCGGAACGTGTTGGTGCAGCGGCGCGCCAGCGCCTCGTGGGTGGTCCAGGTCTGCCCCGACGGCGGCACGAACTGTCGCTCTTCGTCACAGATCGGGCAGCGCGGCGGCTCCTTGTCGGAGGGCGAAAACTGCGTGCCGCAGGTGTTGCAGATGAAGGCCGGCATCGGGCTATCAGACAGGAAAAGCGCGGCGCCTTGAAGCGACGCCGCGCTCATATTCAAGCGGCGTCGATCAGCTCAACACGCCGTATTTCTTGAACCAGGCGGTCATCTTCGCCCAGGCATCCTCGGCCGCCTCCTTGCGGTAGCTCGGCCGATAATCGGCGACGAAGCCGTGCGGCGCACCGGGATATTCATGGAATTCGGCGGTCTTGCCGGCGGCTTTCAGCGCCGCTTCCATCTGCTGGACCTGCGCCGGCGGGATGCCGGTATCGGCTTCGCCGTAGAGCCCGAGCACCGGCTCTTTGACGTCCGGCGCCAACTCGATGGAGTTCTTCGGCGCTGCATCGTTCTTGTCGACCAGGCTGCCGTAGAACGCGACGCCGGCTTTGAGGTTCGGATTATGTGTCGAATAGTGCCACACGGTACGGCCGCCGCGGCAGAAGCCCATGATGCCGAGGCGATTGGTGTTGCCGCCCTGGGATTTCGCCCAGGCCACGGTGGCGTCGAGGTCGGCGAACAGCTCGGTGTCGGTCTTGGCGTTGACGATCGGGAACAGCTTCTGCATGTCGTCGACCTTGGTCAGGTCGGTGCCGTCCTTCTCGGCGCGGAAATAATAGTTTGGCGCGACGGCGAAGGCGCCGAGATGGCCGACGCGGCGGGTGATGTCCTTGACCCATTCGTGCAGGCCGAAGATCTCCATGCAGACGATGATCACGGGCGGGTTCTGCACGTTCTCGGGCCTGGCGAAATAAACCGGCATGTTGCCGCCCGACACCGGCACATCGGCCATGCCGGCCTTGAGCCCCTTGGTGTCGGTCTGGATGGCGTCGGCGCGCACCGGCCCGGCGGCGAGCGTGTAGCCGGCCGCGGCGGCGGCCGAGCTCGACATGAAGCCGCGCCGCGACAACGGCGGCATGACCTTGGACAGGCCGACGATGTCGGACGGCAGATTTTGGACGTTCATTGAGGGATCCTCCCGATTTGTTTGGCGCGGACGTTATGGATGCAAGGATAGTATGACCGACGCGCGACGTATAGGCGCCGCCGCGCCGCCGCATGAACACCGCTCGTGGCATTTGCATTCCGCGCGCCGGGCGCGTATTTAAAATTCAAACAGCGGTTTGAAAAAAGTTCCCGATTCGAGCAAGCCATGACAAGGCCGTCCGAAATCACCCGCGAGCGGATCATGAAGTCCGCCGAGCGGCTGTTCGCCGAGCGCGGATACGACGGCACCAGTATCCGCGCCATCGTCACCAAGGCCCGCGTCAACCAAGCCGCCATCAATTACCATTTCGACGGCAAGGACGGGCTTTATCGCGAGGTGCTGCGCGAGGCGTTCCGGACGCTGACGGCGCAGCAGCTCGAGCACGCCGACGAGATGAAGGCGCTGTCGCGCGAGGCGGCGCTCACAGCCTTCATCCGCCGCCAACTGCACCCGCTGCTGGCGCGCGACGAGTCGAGCCGGCACATGCGCATCTTCAATTGGGAGACGGTGCGGCCGACGACGGTGTTCCGCAAGCTGCTCAGCGAGGAGGCGGCGCCATTCATGGGGCTCGCAGTGGAGCTCGTGCGCCGGTTCCAGCCTGAGGCCGACGAACGCACATCGATGGCGGCCGCAGTCTGGCTGCTCGGCCAATGCAGCGTTTTCCTGCGCAATCGCGAGCAATTAGCCGAGCCGCCGATGGGGCTGGTGCTGGACGAGGCGGCGGTGGACTGGCTCGCCGACACCATCAGCCGCTGGGCCGCGGGCGGCCTGGGCCGGCGCGCCTGAGCGGCCACGGCCGGCGAAAAAAGCGGGATTGCCGCAAAAATTCCTTTTTCTCGGCCTGCCACCGCCCAGAACGAGTGTTTGAAATTCAATCGGCCGTTTGAAAAATGCGAGAGGGATGGACCATGCTGCGCGATGCGCTTTTCCAAGCCGGATTGTCGACGCGTCCCGAAGCCCCCTTGTTCAAGCGTTTGCTTGCAAAGCTCGTCGTCGACGTGCTGCCGGCAGCCGTGGTCAGCGCGCTCGGCGGCTTCATGATCACCCAGTATCAGTTCAGCCACGCCGCGGTGCGGCCGGCTACCGTGCAGGTGGTGCCGGCTTCGGCCGAAATGATGCAGTTGGTCCGCGACGAGCACGCCATCATCATCGATTACCTGAAGACGCAGCTCGCCGAAGAGAAGAGCCGCCACGCCGAGGAGGATGCCGTCAACGCGCAGGCCCGCGCCGCGGCGGACGACGCCCGCGTCGCGACTGCGGCACCGGTGACGGCGACTCCTGTGGCGCTGCCCCCGGCGCGTCCGGCCGTGGTCGCGGCCAAGCCGGCGATCCACGCCAAGCCGGCCTTTGCAACAACGACGCTGCCGCCCCATGCGCCGTTGGTGATTGCACAAGCTGAGCAGCCGGCCGCGGCCACACCGATTGCGAGCCCGCCGGCGGAGGACAAATCGTTGCTCACCCGCACCATCGAAATCAAGGATCACGTGGTCGGCGCCACCCTGCACGCGGTGTCGGCGATCGGCAGCATCCCGTCGTGGATCGCCTCGATGGGCGATCGCATCAATGGCGGCGGTGACGCAGCGCCGGCGCCTGCCGCGCCCGCGCCGCGGCAGTTCACTACCTCTTGAGCTCGTAGTCGTCGTTGCGAGCGCAGCGAAGCGATCCAGCCCCCGCGGAGCGTGTCATCGGGCCGGTCACTGCGGGCCGGACCCGTTGGCTCCCGGCAACGACGACGCTACGGTTTCGCTACAGCGAAACCGGCGTTCCCATGAAATCGCGCTTGCCGACTTCGACGCCGCAGTGGCGGATGATGTCGTAGGCCGTGGTGCAGTGGAAATAGAAGTTCGGCAGCGAGTTTCCGAGCAGCAATGACTGCCCGGTGAAGTCGCGCGTGGCGCCGCTCGGGAACGTGATCTTGATCGGCTTGTCCTCGGTGCCGTCGATCTGTGCCGCCTTGAAGCCCTTGATGAAGGCGCTGGCCTTGGCGATGCGCTCGCCAAGTTCGGCGAAGCTCGTCTCGTCGTTGGCGAAGGCGAGCGGCTCGGCGCCGGCGAGCCGCGCCGTCGCATTGACGGCGTGATCGGTTGCGGCTCGCACCTGCCGCAGTAGCGGGAACATGTCGGGGAAAAGCCGCGCGCCCAAGAGCGCCTGCGGATCGGTCTTCTTCGCCTCGCAATGGGCGGCGGCTTTGTCGAGCACGGCGCCGAGCGCGGTCAGGAACTGCACGAAGATCGGCACGGAGATTTTGTACATCGAGACGGTCATTGGCTCACCTGGTTTTGCGATTTCGAACGACGCAGCTTACGGCATTATGCGCAAATCGGGACGGTCCGCGACAAACGATCGCCACCAAACCCTGCTCGATTGCACACTCAGAAGGACAACCATCCTGGCTGTTCGCAGCAAGACGATCCCTTCAATGTGCGACTATAGTCTGCATCACGTGCAAAGCCGACCCGCCGCGATCGGCGACAAGCTCGTCAGCACCAAATTCGACAACACCCCGACCGGCGGCTTTACCGTGATCGACAACGCCAAGGTCGCGGTCTGCTTGCGTCCGGGCACCGAGCTCGCTTTCGACGCCGAAGTCTCCTGCGAGCCGGTGCTTGGCATCCTGCCGATCCGCAAGATTTGAAGAGGCGCTGGAGCGGCTGCTTTCCGGCGTCGAGTAAGTCTTTATTGACCATGTGGGAGCCGCGGCGCGAGCCGCGAACTCCCGCGTGGCCTCAACCGACTTATGCACAATCGCGCCCAGTCGCGCGGCTTCGCCGGTAGAGTGCACTGCAACAGCTCGCCCGGCGCCTAAAAATTGATGCCTATCGGCAACAGGTCGGAGTTTTCGCCGCCGGCACGGGGCGGTGCGGTTGCGGCCTTAACCGAAGGTGGTTATCGGGGGAGTTCCATGGAACCGGCCCGGCGGCGCCACGTTTGCACCGCAGTTGGCGGCTGTAAATGCGCGGCGCTGGGCGGCGATTTTGGGGCAGCGATTTGCCCCGGAGGTTGGGATGCGGTTTGGCGGGAATTTTCATCCCGACTGGGGCTATCTGGCCCCGGCGCCGAATTTCATGCGCACGGCTCGAATCGTGGCGGTCGCGACCGCGATCGGTGCGACCGCGGGCGCGGCCGTGGTGCTATCGCTGGTCGACCGCCCCATGCCCGGCCCAGTGGCCGATGCCAGCAAGACCTTGGTGGTGGTGCATTCGCTGGTGCTGCCGGCGGAGGCAGCGGCGCCTGCCGCGCCCATCGCAGCCCAGCCTGTCGCCGCCGTGGCGCCGGTGATTGGGCAACCGCAAGCGCAGGTGAGCGGGACCCCGACCGCATCGCTCAATGCGCCGGCGAATGTGCCGATGCCAAGCGAGTCGCACGCCATCTCGACGCCGGCGGCGCCAGCCAGCGTTGCCGCGCTGGCCGAAAGCCCGCCCGCGAGCGAAGGCGCGGCACCCGGTGGTGACGCCGTTACCGTGGATACGTCCGCCGCGGCCAATCCGGCGGGCGGGCCAAACGCCGCTATGGCGCCTGCAGTGGGTCCGGCGACCAAAAAACTTCCCGGCGTGTCCACCGGCCTCGGCCCGCAGCAGGTTCAGCACGGCCCGGTGGCCACGCCGCCTAAGAGAAAGACAGCGGGTAACGACGGCCTCGGCCCGATTTTGCGGCGGCTATTCAGCGCCAACTGACCGATGGGGCCGCTCCAGGGAGCATGCGGCTTTCAGGATGGGACGCACGCGGCCGTCATGGTCGAGCGGGCGGGCAACCACCGCATGTGCGGTGCCCCAAGCAAGTCCTAAAATGAAGTCCTAAAATGAAGTCCTAAGATGAAGTCCTAAGATGAAGTCCTAAAATGGAGCCCTAAAACGAAAGCCGCCCGCCGGGTCGCCGGCGAGCGGCAAATAATGAGAGCAAAAGATCGGCTTACTTATCCCAGCCTTTGCACCACTTGTGCTTCATCGCGTAGCCGCCCTTGGTCTGGGCGGTATCCCAGGTGTTCACTTTCACCCAAAGCACCTGCGCAGTGCCCCACGGCTTGGCCGTGTGATCGTACCAAGCGCGGCAGTAGCCGGTGTCCTTGAACTTGACCACGGCAAAATCCGCGCTCGCCGGCGTCACCGCCGCGCAGCCCAGCGCCGCTACGCCCATTGCAAAAACCAAACCTTTCATTGCCAGCTCCCTCGTGTTCCCTTGTGGGAACTTTCCGATAATACGCGTTCAATGGTGGGGCAAGGGCCAACGCGCCCGGCCCCCGCGCCTTCTGTGGCCGGGAGCAGAAAAAAGTTCAAACCCCGCGTGATTAAAGCATGATCCCGAACAAGCCTGCTCTCGGACTTGATCCGAGGATGGAACCCGGTTTTCGGAAAGATCATGCGCAAGCAAAAGGCTAATAGCAGGCGCCGCTCTGGATGGCGTCGTCGAGCGCGGCTCGCGCCATCGACCAGTCCGGCGTGATCGCGATCTTGCTCCAATTGGTGCCCCAAGGGGTGTCGCCGGCGTTCGACCAGATCTGGCAAGCGCCGTCGGTAAATCTGACCACCGCGTAATCGGCGCGGGCCGGGGTGAGGGCGGCGAGGATCAAAGCCAGCGCGCCCAGGGTCAGTACAAAACGTTTCATGGTCCGGCTCCCTGTTGTGCACCCCCCGTGAGTTCCGATAGTAACGCCCGACCGCGAGGCGGGTTCGCATCGGCCGCAGCGTCCCAAGCAAGGGACGAACGCCGGTGCGCGATAAACAGAAACAGGAGGCAGGTATGCCCGAAGTCGTCGTTTACATTCTCGAAGGCCGCACGCTCGAGCAGAAGCGCGGCCTGGTGAAGGACATCACCGCCGCCGTGGTGAAGAACGCCAATACCACGCCGGAGCAGGTCACCGTATCGCTGGTCGAGACGGCAAAGACCTCGAAGGCCAAGGGCGGCGTGCTGTTCAGCGAAATGCCCGGCCGCTAAGGCGCAGCCACCCAGTCCGAACGGTGTTGATCCCGGTGTACCTTTAGGCACGCCGGGCGCGCTCGTATTTTGCCTTGCCGGACGCGATCACATTGTTGTGGGTGCGTCGCACAATTTTCTTGCTGCACCGCGGCAAATCTCCGATAATCGTGGGCCTGAAAGTTGGGCGGCGCCCCATTAGGTCGAGGTGCGACATGACTGAGGTATGGGAAACGAAGGACGGTCGGCGTCGGGTGCGGCGCGATCCACCGACCGTCGAGGAGGCGGTGTTGGCGGCCCAGGGCCTCACTGAAGAGCTTGCCCAGCAGATCGAGATCGTGGCCTCGCTGATGGACGTGTCCGCCGACGACGCGCGTGGCGCGGTGCTGCGCATGGGCCAGCGCAAGGACGTCAACCGTCTTACCATCGCCAGCCGGACCGGCGCGCCGCGCGCCGTGGTGGTCGAACGCCGCGTCTCGCGGCGTCCGCTGCGCGCCACGTCGGTCGCGCGCTGACGGTGGCCGGCCGCCGAAGCTTTACGACCTGATCACGCCTGCCGACACCAGCCGGTGCCAGATAAACAGCACCACGACTGCGCCGATCACCGAGGTGATGAGCCCGGCGCCCTGTTCCGGTCCATAGTGCCCGATCGCCTGACCGATGAAGGTCGCCAGGAACGCGCCCGCGATGCCGAGGACCGTGGTCAGGATGAAGCCTTGCGGATTGTTCGGGCCCGGCGCCAGGAAGCGCGCGATCAGGCCGGCGATGAAGCCGATGACGATGATCCAGATAATGCCACCCATGACGAGCCTCGCGTTGATGGGAGAGGCGATCCTGCCACGACAGCGGTAGGCTACGCTACCCGCGCGCAACCGCATCGCGGCACCGGCCGCCGCGTCGCTCGTTGACCGCCTCCTGGGACGGGGCGGCGGATTGGATTATGCTCGGCCGCTTCGTCATCGGGATGATACTTGTGAGCCCGCTGTGACCAACAAGACTCTGGAAAAGCCGCGCACCAAGACGAAGCCGAAGACCCAGCGCCCGCCGCTGTACAAGGTCATTCTGCTCAACGACGATTACACGCCGCGCGAATTCGTCGTGCTGGTGCTCAAGGCAGTGTTCCGGATGAACGAGGACCAGGCCTATCGGGTGATGATGACCGCGCATCGCCGCGGCGCTTGCGTGATCGCCGTCTATACTCGCGACGTCGCCGAGACCAAGGCGAAGGAGGGCACCGAGCTCGGCAAGAGCAAAGGCTATCCGCTGTTCTTCACCACCGAGCCGGAAGAATAGGACGCAGTCGGCGCCAGCGGTCCCTTGTGCTCGGCGAACATCAGCGCCAAGCCGAATATGGTCATGCCGATGGCCACGGCGGCGATCGGCAGCAGGATTTGCGTCGCCGCTTCCTTGCCGGACAGCCGGCCTTGCCAGGTGTCGAAGTCGCCGGCGGCCCAATCGCGGAACGAGGGTTCGGCAGGCTGCCCAGCACCGTCATCGCGTGCGACCCGCGACAGGATCCACTGCAGCGCGACCACGACGATGATAAAGGCGCTGACGATGAATAGCAGATAGTCGGTGACGCCGCCGCCGGCGAACAGCCAGACCGAAACCACGAGCCACGCCGACAGTCCGATCAATACCGTGTAAACGCGCGAATGCAGGCGTTTGGTCGCCGGCCCGGTGCGCTCGGCGTGGGAGTTGTCTCGGTCGGTTGTCACGGGCGGCCTCCATCGTGGATGGCCCCGATTCCCTGCACGTTAACGCACGCGTGGAAGCCCTCGTTCCGGTCCTCAACGCGCAAAGCCAAGGGAACCGAGCGGCGCGGTGCGCATCTCCCATTCCACGTGCGCGCATTCAGATTTTTGTGAAGTGCCTGCGACCGGCATTTTGGCTAGACCGCTTGCAGGGGCACGCGACCATTGAGGTTCACCGGTGGATCACGCGGTCAACCTGCCGGCGCTGTCAGCGCGCTCCTCATCCTCCACCGGCGCGATCGAACGGCTGGCGCCTTACGTGCTCAGCATCCTGCGTATCATGGTGGGCTTGCTGTTCCTCGAGCACGGCCTGTCTCGGCTGTTCGGCTTTCCGTCGCCGATGCCGACGCCACCAGCATTGACGCTCTACTGGTTCGCCGGCTGTATCGAGTTTCTCGGCGGCATTCTGGTCGCTCTCGGCCTGCTCACCCGGCCGGCCGCTTTCATTATGTCGGGCGAGATGGCGGTTGCCTATTTCCATAGTCACGCGCCCCGCGGCTTCTTTCCGATCCTCAACGGCGGCGACGGCGCCATCCTCTACTGTTTTATTTTCTTTTATCTCGCCTTTGCCGGCGCCGGACCGCTGAGCCTCGACGCATTGTTGCGGCGGAACAAGCGCGCCTGAATATGGGCAAATATGGGCACCTGAATATGGGCGACGGAACCATGTTGGCCGCGCCAGCGGCAAGGAACGCCGCGACGGCGTGAAACGTTGGCTTCGGCGACGGGGCAGGGCTTGACCACGGGAGGTCCAGCTATGTCTCCAACGAGTCAATTTGGCTCCCCATTTGGTGCCGGCGGCAGGAGCGGACGGATTGGTGGCGGGAGCGGGCGGACTATCGTGACCATCGCTGCCGCAGCCTTGATCGGCACCGTCGTCGGCGGCGCCAGCGCATTCAGCGTCGTGATGGCGGTGGTGCAGCCGCCCAAGCATAACCTCCGCGTCGACGCGGGAAGCACCGGCGATGCGCCTTGGCCGGGCACCACAGTGCCGCAACCGGTGCAGGCATCGAACAACCCGCTGCCGCAATCTCCGGCGCAAATCGCGCCGCCGGTGCAGGGCCCGAGCAAAACCTGGCCCGATGCGCTTGCGCAGCGCGCCGACCGCGGCGCTGCGACAACGGCGGCAAAGCCGGCGCCGCCTCCGCCGGCGGTCGCATCGAGCGCCACCGACCCGAATTCGCAACCGAATGAGGAAACCGCGACGCCGAACCAGAGCGCGCCGGCGAGCGAGCAGGAGCACGCGGCTCCGTCATACGAAGCGGCCGTCGCCGGGCGTGCGCCGTGGCCGACACCGCGCAGCACGGCGAAGAGGCACGCCGCGTTCGATTCCGCTGGACCAACGACACCGGCTCAGCCGGCGGCGCCGAAGACCGACGACGCCACTGTGCCGGACAGCACAGCAACAAACAAAAGCCACGGCGACCCGCCCAAGTCGCGGTTCGTGCAGCAACAACCGCGCTCCCCGGATGGCGCTTCGCGCGTGATTATTCTGCCAGGACCGCAGCGCAATGCCGACTATGCGGATCACGCCGGCGGCGGCGGTCCGTTCCGCCTATTCGACTTCGCCGGCCACGATCATTGGAACGACGACCACCGGCGCAGCGACGGCCATTGGAGCAACGATCGCTGGAACGACAACGATCGCGACTGAGCGCAGCGATATCCGGCTACTGCCCCAGCGCCGCAGCGAGAAACGGCTGCAACTCCGGTGGCACGTTGTTGCGCGCAGCAATGGAGGCGGCGAGCTTCTTGTCGCCGTTGACGCTGGCGACCAGGCGCGCATAGCCCACTTCCGAGATGCGGGCGTTGGCATTGGCGATGACGGCGCGACGGATGTCGGGATGGCCGCGCTTCAGTAAAACGTCGGTGACGGCTTCGCTCAAATCGGCCCGTGCCGCGATCTTGGCAAGCAGATCGAGCTCGATCTGCTCCTTGCCGGCGATCTCCACCAGGTCGGTCTCCGGAAGCGTCCGCGCCTGCGCCAGGATCGGGCCGCAGATCGCCGGATCGCGATTGCGGGCGAGCGTGCCGACCGTTCTGACCGGCGCCCGCGGCACCGGCGCCAGCCGGTTGCTCAGCTCGATCAGCGGCGCGCGCTCGATGTTGACAATGAGGCGGCAGATGACGTCGTCGAACACGACGATGTGGTCGTCGGCATAGAACTCGACGTTGCCGAGAAACAGGTCGACGACGCCGCGCAGGACGCGATGCCGCCACGGGGCCGGCGCTGTGACCAGGGACGTGTCGAGTTCGGCAATCAGTGACGACGCAGTCAACATGGTCAAATCAACGCGTACTTCGCTTTGCGCGGACAAGAATTGCCAATGTTACTGAACAAAGAATGTAGGAGGCGCCAAGCCGCAGGCGCCAATTTCGCAATCTGGCTTTCTAAACTGGATTAACACGCGATGCGTGCATCGGGGAGCTTTTTCGCGAGCTTCTCGAGCCCGGACCATGATCCCGTTGTGCGGCACCCAAGCCGCAGCGCCGCCGCGCGTTGGGCTTCGCGCTTTGCGCCTTACGCGCGCCGGCGCGCCGGCAGGCGATAGGCCATGCGGGCGTGGCCGACGCAGTAGGAAAATCCGTCGACCGCATCGTTGCCGCAGAAGGCAAAGCCGGCGTCGTGCGGATCGCCGAGCGGCCAGTGGCATTTGCCGTGGGCGATCTCGAGCAGCGAGCAGGGCTGCGTGCTTTCGATCGGGATCGGCTCCGCGGCGTCGTCGGCGACGATGCTCGGCGCTTCGGCGCCGATCAGGCGCAATAGCTGCCGCGGGCGGTGGGCGCGGGGAGGGCATGAACGCGCCGCGCCGCCCGCGGGCCGCGCCGGCGCCAGGCCGAGGCGGTGAATTTTTCCGATCACGGCGTTGCGCGTGACGCCGATCTCGGCAGCAATCTGACTGCAGGTCAGACCGGAGACGATGCAGTGGCGGAGCTGTTCGATGCGCTCCGCGGTCCAGGTATCAAGACGCATAGGGACGGCCCCCAGGGTTGCGACGGCCGATTCTGGGCCGCTGTCAGGGCGAGGCAGGCTGCGCCATCCGCGGCATCGAGGCCGGCACGCTTTGCAGCGCGAATTTTCGGCGCCGACGGCGGCCAAACGCCATCGCTCACCGCGCCGCATCCGCGGCTAAGCGTCTGCAACCTCGTTGCTTTTCGAAGTGGCCCCAGGAGCCTTCAGGCGCCGGCGCCGCTTTAAGCTTACGGAGCGAAACCCTCTCGCCGGCCGCCAAGCTTGCACGATTCGATTCGCCTGCCAAGGGTTTTAACGATATTATAACTATGTTATAACGAGTAGGTAATTCCTGCCATGGCGCGACCCGAAAACCGCTCCGAGGCCCGGCCTCTGAGCCTGACGTTGCCGATCGAGACCTTCAACTACTTGGTTTTGCTGGCGTCCCACGGACAGTTCGGCCGCACCGAGAACGAGGTCGCGACCCATCTCCTGGTCCGTGAGGCCAACGCCATGATGGAGCGGGGTATCCACGACCGGCGCATCCCGGCGCCGCCGGACGAGTGACAGGCGTCAGTTTATCATCGTTCAGGTTGTGTAATCATCAGGAACACCAAGGCGAGGAGAGCAGTCATGTCGCGGCCCAGAAGCCCGCACGCTATTTGACCCCGAGCAATTCGACGTCGAAGATCAGCGTCGCGTTCGGCGGGATGGCGTCGCCGGCGCCGCGGGCGCCGTAGCCGAGGTCGGGCGGAATGATCAGCGTGCGCTTGCCGCCGACCTTCATGGTCGCCACGCCCTCATCCCAGCCGCGAATGACCTGGCCGACGCCGATGGTGAACTCGAACGGTTCCTTGCGGTCGACCGAGGAGTCGAATTTCTTGCCCTTGGTGCCGTTCTCATAGAGCCAGCCGGTGTAGTGCATGACGCAGGTCTGGCCCTTCTTCGGCGACGCGCCGGTGCCGGGCGTGGTGTCGATGATCTTCAGTCCGTCCGCTGTGGTCATGACTGGCTGGGCTTTCGTTGCGGTGGAGGCGAGGGCGGCGATAGCGGTGAGCGCGAGCAGGGCATCGCGGCGTGAAAGGGGTCGCATTCTGGCGGCTCCGTAGGATGGGCGACGGACATTAAACCAAAGCGCGGCGCCTCTCCACTTCATCATTGCCGGGCTTGACCCGGCAATCCATGCTGAGGCGCAGCATGAAGACAAGAGGGGGATGGCAATGCCGCAACGGGTCTTGATCACCGCCGGCGCCGCCGGCATCGGTCGCGAATTCGCCCGCGCGTTCGCGGCGACCGGCGCCAAGGTGTTCGTCTGCGACATCGATACCGCCGCGCTCGTGGCGATTGCGAAGGAAATCCCCGATGCGATCGCGCGGCCGTGCGATCTGGCGCGCCGCGTCGAGATCGAGCGCATGGTGCCCGACGCGGTCGAAAAGCTCGGCGGGCTCGACGTGCTGATCAACAATGCCGGCATTTCCGGCATGACGCTGTCGGTCGCCGATTATCCGCCGGACGACTGGGACAAGGTGGTCGCGGTCAATCTCACCGCCATGTTCGACGTCACGCGGCTCGCGATCCCGCATCTCAAGCAATCGAGCGCCGGCGTCATCATCAACATGTCCTCGGTCGCCGGCCGCTTCGGCTTTGCCAATCGCAGCCCCTATGCCGCCACCAAATGGGGCGTGATCGGCTTCACCAAGACCTTGGCGATCGAGCTCGGCGAGTGGGGCATCCGCGCCAACGCCATCGCGCCCGGCGCGGTCGCGGGCGACCGCATCGAGCGCGTGTTCGCCGGCCGCGCCCAGATCAGCGGCCGGACCATGGCCGAGGTGCGCGCCGCGGCGATGGCCGAGCAGTCGATCAAGGCGATGATCGACCCGAAAGACATCGCCGCGCTTGCGGTGTTTCTCGCTTCCGACGCGGCCAAGTCGATCAGCGGCCAGGTGCTGCCGATCGACAACGACCGGCAGCGGGCGTGATCTGGTAGCCCGGATGGAGCGCAGCGCAATCCGGGACGGCGTCGCCGGTGTCTCGTCCGTCCCGGATTGCTGGAGCCCGGATGCAGCGCAGCGCAATCCGGGACGGCGTCGCCGATGTCTCGTCCGCTCCCGGATTGCTGGTAGCCCGGATGCAGTGCAGCGCAATCCGGGACGGCGTCGCCGGTGTCTCGTCCGCTCCCGGATTGCTGGTAGCCCGGATGGAGCGCA
>JASHQO010000098.1 GCA_030039105.1 Xanthobacteraceae bacterium | reverse complement strand
CGGCGCCGTCGCGACCGTAGCGCGCGGTTCGCACCGTGCCGCTCTCGAGCGTCTTGGCGGCGATGCCATCGATGCCAAGGGCGGCGAGCGAGCTCGCGCCGTCGAGCTGGGCGCACGCGGTCGCGCTGGCGTAGAGCAGCGCGCCGTCGGCGGCGAACACCGCGAGCGGCGCCGCATCGCCGGCAAACAGACGGCGGATGCGCTCGTCGAGCGGCAGCGCGGGCCCGGCCGGTTCGGTTGCGGTGACCAGCACTGCGTCTTGCTCGTTGCCGAGCGCGACGCGCGAGCAGGCGCAGGTCAGCGCCCGGCCAAAACCCAAGCCGAAGCCACGCAGCCGCTCGAGCCGCGGCGCACCGGTCGGCGGCAAGGTCGCGGCAAGACGAATGATCTGCGCCGCGGCCGGGTTCTGGACGTCGAACCGGCGCGCAGCGAGGGCGATCGTGTCGGCGGCGCCGAACAGCGCAGCGCCGACCGCATTCGCCCACAGAATCTGCGATGCATCGGCGCTCCACAGCCACGCGGGCCAAGCGCTGGTCGCCAGCGCCGCAAGCCGCGGATCGCGCAATAGGGCGAGCTCTGACTCTACGGACGTCATGCGACGGAACTCGTTGCCTAATGAATTCTTAATAAAGCGGGCGTGCTGCGGCGTCCATGGCACCGGCCGCCTGGCGCGGCTCCAAGGCGGACTAACCTTAATCCCCAGCCCGGCCGCGGACCCGCTTTCGGGCTGGTATTTCCGGCGTCGATTTACGGCTAGGATCGGGCGCGGGGGCCGTTTCCGGAGCAGACCATGGCCGAAGATCCCTTCAAGCAATTCGCCATCCCCAACGAGATGCGGGCGTTCGCCGAGCAGAGCGTGGCGCAGGCCCGCAAGGCTTTCGACGGTTTCCTCGAGGCGGCGAACCAGGCGTTCGGCCAGTTCCAGGGGCAGGCGCTCGCCGCGCGCAGCGGCGCCCAGGAGATCGCCCATAAATCGATGACCTATGCCGAGCAGAACGTGTCGGCGACTTTCGACTTCGCGCAGAAGCTGATGCACGCCAAGGACGCCGCCGAGGTCATGAGCCTGCAGTCGGAATTCCTCAGCCGCCAGGTGCAGACCATTTCGGCGCAGGTTCAGGATCTCGGCCAAGCCGCCGCAAAGATGGCGATGGACGCCAGCAAACCGCAGAGCTGACGGTCTGCCGGTCGCCAAAAATCGAGCCGCTTCACGGCCTTATTGTGATTATTTGTGCATCGCAATATTTCTATTGCATTGCACCAATGACAATGTTATATGGAGTTACGGTAGCCGTGGGCCTTGGAAATGTTCAGCGTTCGGCCACGGCATTGGGCCTCGCGCAATAAGGCGGCGAAGTCATTCACGAATTTTCGCGCGATCAAGCCCGAAGCAAAGAGTCAGACTTAAGGACACGTATCATGGCCGAAGCCACCACAACCCCCAAAGCCAAGAGCAAGCCGATGACTGCAGCGTTCGAAATGCCGAAATTCGAAATGCCCAAATTCGATATCCCGAAGGTCGAGATGCCGGCCGCCTTCCGCGAGTTCGCGGAGCGTGGCGTGGCGCAGGCCAAGGACACCTACGAGAAGATGAAGGCCGCCGCCGAAGAGGCGACCGACGTGCTGGAGACCACCTATTCGACCGCCACCAAGGGTGCGTCCGACTACGGCCTCAAGGTCATCGAGACGGCCCGCGTCAACACCAACGCGGCGTTCGATTTCGCCAGCGAGCTGATCACCGCGAAGTCGCTGTCGGAAGTGATCGAGCTGTCGAGCGCCCATGCGCGCAAGCAGTTCGAGGCGCTCTCGGCCCAGAGCAAGGAACTCGGCGCGCTGGCCCAGAAGGTCGCGACCGACACCGCCGAGCCGATCAAGAGCGGCATGAACAAGGCGTTCAGCAAGGTCGCCTGAAGACGCGACCGTCGCGCTGACGCGGATCGAGGGCAAGCCCGGGTTGTTTGCGCCCGGGCTTTTGCTTTTGCCGCGCGCACCGCAGCGGCGCGCAAGCTTGCCGGGCCATAGGCCAAAACCTTGCCAAAACCGCCCGTTGCCCATAGGTTGCGCGCGCTTGCCGACCGCAAGCCCGTGCAGCTGTAGCTCAGTTGGTTAGAGCGCCTGACTGTGGATCAGGAGGTCGGTGGTTCGAATCCACCCAGCTGTACCAACGCTCACTTCTCCGAAATCTTCTGCAGCACCGGCAGCCAGGTGTCCTGCTCCTTCTGCACGAAGGCGAGCACCTCGCCGGGCGTCATGGCGCGCGAGTAGCTGCCGATATTGGCGAGCCGCGCCTTGAACGCCGGATCGTTGACCACCTTGGCGAGGTCGACGCTGACCTTGTCGACGATCGGCTTCGGCGTGCCGTTGGGCGCCACCAGCACCTGCCAGCCGCGTGCGGCAAAGCCGGGAATCGTCTCGGCGACCGTCGGCAGGTCGGGAAACTGCGGCAGGCGCTCCGGCGACGCCACCGCGATCAACTTGACCTGGCCGGCCTTGACCGCGCCGACGATGCCGGAAAAGCCTTCGATGATCATCGCGACGCGGCCGCTTGCGACGTCGGCGAGCGCCGCCGCCGGGCCGCCGTTATAGGGCACCGGCAACAGGCTGATGCCGGCGCGATCCTGAAACACCAGGCCGGTGAGATGGGTGAGCCGGCCGACGCCGGTGACCGCGATCGAGATTTTTCCCGGATCTTTTTTCGCCGCCGCGATCAGCTCCGGCAGCGTCGCAATGCCGAGCGACGGATTGACGGCGAAGAACATCGGGTTCTCCGCGGTGTAGCCGATCGGGATGAAATCGCGCGGCAGCTTGAGCGGCAGATTGGGCGCGACCGACGGCAGCGCCGCGAAGGTCGACAGCGCCGGCATGAACAACGTGTAGCCGTCGGGCACGGCCTCGCTCGCGACGCGCGCGGCGATGCTGCCGTTGGCGCCCGGATGATTGATGACGATGACCTGCTGGCCCCACGCTTTGCTCAAGCCGTCGGCGACGGCACGCGCGTCGACGTCGGGCGTAGCGCCCGGCGCCGCGTCGGCGATGACGGTGACCGGCTTGTCCGGATAATTCTGCGCCCGCGCGGCGGGAGCCGACGCCAGCAGACAGGCGCCGGCGGCGGCGAGCCAAGATAGAGCCTTCATCGCGTCCTCCCTGGAGCGGCGATCCTTCCCGCAACCGAGCTTCGTCTCAACGTTACCAAACGCCGCACGCGGAGCGGGTTTTCGGCGCGGCAAATGCCGCTTTTGCGCGAAGCGCGGCGGGTTCCGGCGCGCCGGCGCCGCGATCCAAGCTCAATCCGCTTCAACGCCGCTTTACCTTAACGAGTTATTGCCGCCGCGCGGCGATGCATCCTTAGCGAATCTCGCCTATCACTTTGCCTGGGCCTCTCATTGCGTTCAGTGCCGTGACCCGTTCGACACCAATGCAGGCGTTCGCAAGTGCGGATGTTTCGACGGCGACCGCGCAGGCTGCGCTGGCGCGCCTTAAGGATCTGTCGCGCGAGTTCGGCCCCGATCTCAGCTTCACCATCTACGACGCGCTCGCCGACATCGAAAGCGAGTGGCGCCGCTTCGAGCAGGTCGCCGACTGCACGGCGTTCCAGACCTTCGACTGGCTCGCCGCCTGGCAGCGGCACATCGGCCGGCGCGACGGCGTCAAGCCGGTGATCGTGGTCGGCGCCTTCGCCGGCGGCGAGACCGCCTTCATCCTGCCGCTGGCGCTGACGCAGCGGCATGGCGTGCGGCGGCTGTGCTGGCTCGGCCAGGAGCATTGCGACTACAACGCGCCGCTTTTGGCGCCGTATTTCCTGCAGCGCATTTCGTCGGATCGCTTCCTCGTCGCCTGGCAGGCGCTGCGCGCGCAGATGCAGCGCGATCCGCGGCTGCGGCACGATTGGATCGCATTCGAGAAGATGCCGCAGACCGTCGGCGGCCAGATCAATCCGTTCACCGCCCTCGACGTGACGGTCAATGCGTCCGGCGCGCACCTGACCCAGCTCGGCGACGATTGGCAGAAATTCTACTACGCCAAGCGCTCGTCGGCGACGCGGCGGCGCGACCGCGCCAAGCGCCGGCACCTGTCGCAATACGGCGAGGTCCGCTTCGTCAGCACGACCGGAATCGACGACGCGCGGCGCACCCTGGAAACGCTGTTCGACCAGAAGCACCGCACCCTGGCGCGCCGCGGCATTCCCGACATTTTCGAGCGGCAGGGCTTGCGCGAGTTTTTCTTCGACCTGGCGTCAAATCCCGAAATCCGCCACCAGTTTCACATCAGCCGCATCGAAGTCGGCGGCACCTGGGCGGCGGCCAACTTCGCCATCCTGTTCGGCGACTGCTACTACCACGTGCTGGCGAGCTACGAGGACGATGCGGCGTTGTCGCAGTATGGACCCGGCACGCTGCACCTGCGCGAGCTTCTGGCGCATGCCATCAAGCTTGGGCTGCGGCGTTTCGATTTCACCATCGGCGACGAGCCCTACAAGGACGAGTGGTGCGACTTAAGCGTCAAATTGTACGACTACAGCGCGCCGGCGACGTGGCGCGGCCGGCCGGCGAGCGCCGCTTCGACCGTGCGGCGGAAGCTGAAACGTTTCGTCAAGCAGACGCCGTCGCTGTGGAAGCTGGTATCGCGCGTCCGCGCCGCGCTCGGGGCGTTGCGCCACCCGAAAGAGACACCGCGGCCGGCGGCGACCGATCCTGCGAAGACTTAGCGCTCGATCCGATCGAGGTTCTCGGTCATTCGCTGGATGATGCGGCGAAACAGCACGAGGTCGCGCGGCGCGATGCCCGCCTCGGCCTCGTCGGTGATCCGGCGCGCCTCGCCCAATAGCTCGTCGCGCAGCCGTTTCGCCTTGGCGCTGAGGAACACCCGCACCTTGCGCCGGTCGTCGTCGCCGCGCACGCGGCGGATCAGGCCGGCGCGCTCCATGCTGCGCAGCGCGATCACCGTGGTCGGCTCCATCATGCCGACCCGCGCCGACAATTCCCGCTGCGACAGCCCGTCCGCGGTCCACAGCACGCGCAGGAAGTACCATTGGCCGCG
>JASHQO010000097.1 GCA_030039105.1 Xanthobacteraceae bacterium | reverse complement strand
GTCGGCAAAGTGTCGCCGCTGTTCGAGACCACCATCGGCATGAGCTGGGACGCCACCGGCATGGAGAACATCCAGATCGCCGGCACCATCTGGGGCATGAGTCGCGCCCAGATCAGAGATAGCATCGACGACATCGTCGATTTCACCGAGCTCGGCGACTATCTGAAGCTGCCGATCCGCACCTATTCCAACGGCATGCTGCTACGGCTCGCCTTTGCCATCGCTACCGTCCGCGAGCCGGAAATCCTCCTGATCGACGAGGTCATCGGCGTCGGCGACGCCACCTTCTTCAAGAAGGCGTTCGCCCGGCTCCTTGGCATGGTCGAGCGTTCGCGCATCCTGATGGTCGCCGCGCACCAGGACGACATGTTGCGCCGGCTGTGCAACAAGGTGGCTTGGCTCGGCCACGGCAACCTGGTGGCGTATGGCGAGACCGAGAGCGTGCTGAAAGCCTACCGGAGCACGAACACGATGCAGCAGGCGGACGCGGCCGCAGCGGAATGATACCGATGGCGCGGCTCGCACGGCGTCACGTCAGCTTCTTGAGGAAGAAGTAGGCTCGCTTGCCATAGTCGAAGGCGCGGCTTTGCGGAATCCACGGATCGGCCGCGAGGACAGGCTTGTCCTCGTAACAGACGGCCGTTGCGTTGTCGAAATGCATAAGCACCGCCGTCGCAAGCGAATTATGCCCGCTCGCCGTGGATTGAAAAGGAACGAGGAATATGGCTTTCGGACAGCCGTTACGTTCACCATGTCGCAAATTTACCAAAACGATGCGCGGCGATCCTTGTGGCCGCGATTGTGCTGCCGGTTCTTGAATATCGGCGGCTCTGTGCTAAAGCATGATCCTGAAAAAGCTGGCCCTCGGACTTGATCCGAGGGTGGAAACCGGTTTTCGGAAAAGATCGTGTGCAAGCAAAAGGCCAGAGCGGGATGACGATTCGACCAAAACTCATCCCGCTCTAGGAACGACCGATGCCATCGGCCGATGACGGGCAATGGGTGATACGCTTCTGATACCGGTGATCATGTGCGGCGGCGCGGGAACGCGGCTCTGGCCAGTCTCGCGCGAGAGCATGCCCAAGCAGTTCGTGCCGTTGGTCGGCGAACGCTCGACCTTTCAACAGACCCTGAGCCGCCTCGGCCATGACGCGCTGTTCGCGCGGCCCATCGTCATCACCAATTCCGACTTCCGCTTCATCGTCGCCGAGCAGATGCGCGAATGCGGCATCGAGGGCGACATCGCGCTCGAGCCGGTGCGGCGCGATTCCGCCATGGCGGTGACGGTCGCCGCCATGCTCGCGGGCTTGCGCGATCCGAGCGCGACGGTGATCGTGCTTGCCGCCGACCATGTGGTGCGCGACCAGGACGCCTTCGTCGGCGGCTGCCGCGCGGCGGCCGCCGCGGCGGCCGCCGGCCGCATCGTCACCTTCGGCATCAAGCCGACATTTCCGTCGACCAATTACGGCTATATCCGGCCGGGCGCCGCGCTCAATGGCGGTGCGGCGCTTGCGGTCGAATCCTTCGTCGAAAAGCCGGATGCGGCTACCGCGGGCCGTTACATCGCCGATCACTATCTCTGGAACAGCGGCAATTTCGTCTTCCGCATCGACGTGATGCAAAGCGAGATCGCGCGCTTCGCACCGGATGTCGTCGCCGCCGCCAAATCCGCCGTTGCCGGCGTGACCCAAGACCTCGATTTCCTGCGCCTGCCTGCCAAGCCGTTCGAGCAGGCGCCGAAGACATCCATCGACTATGCGGTCATGGAGCGCACCGCGCGCGCCGCCGTGGTGCCGCTCGACTGCGGCTGGTCGGACATCGGCAGTTGGGGCGCGGTGTGGGACGTGCGCGGCCATGATGCCGAGGGCAACGCGGCGACCGGTCCGGTGATTTTTCTCGACAGCCGCAACAGCCTCGCTCAATCCGACGACGCGATCATCACCGCCGTGATCGGGCTGGATAACGTCGTCGTGGTGACGACACCGGACGCGGTGCTGGTAACCTCGCGCGACAAGGCCGAAGAGGTCAAAGCGCTGGTTGAACGGCTCAAGGCACAGAACCGCACCCAGGCCGTGCAGCACTTACGGATCTACCGGCCGTGGGGCTACTACCAGGGCGTCGACGCCGGCGGCCGTTATCAGGTCAAGCGCATTGTGGTGAAACCGGGGGCCAAGCTGTCGCTGCAGAAGCATTTCCACCGCTCCGAACATTGGGTCGTGGTGCACGGCACCGCCGAGGTCACTATCGGCGCGGAAACGCGGACGTTCCACGAGAACGAGTCGACCTATATCCCGATCGGCGACATTCACCGCCTCGCCAATCCCGGCAAGATCCCGCTCGAGCTGATCGAAGTTCAGGTCGGCAGCTATCTCGGCGAGGACGATATCATGCGCTACGACGACCAATACGGCCGCGCCTGAGCTTCACTCCGCCGCTGTCGCCTGCCGCTTGCGCTGATCGAAACGGCGATCGAAGATTTGCTCGGCGATGCGATTCTTCAAAATCTCGACCGAGCCGCCGGCGATCATCCAGCCGCGGGTGCGGCGCATGCAGTATTCGACCAGCGTCTCGCGGCTAAAACCCATGCCGCCCATGATCTGTACCGCCTCGCTCGCCACTTCGAAGCCGGCCTGATTGCACGCCGCCTTGGCGAGCGCCGTCTCGTAAGCCGAGGGCAGACCATTATCGGCATGGGTGGCGGCGCGATAGAGCAACAATTGCGCGCTGTCCAGCTTGATCGCCATATCGGCGAATTTCCACTGCAGGCCCTGGAATTCGCATAGCGGCCTGTCGAACTGCTCGCGGATCGCCGCATAATCGCGCGCCGCGTTAAACGCGTACCGGCCGCAAGCCAGCGCCCGCGCCGTATTGCCGAGCCGCTCGACGTTGAAGCCGGCCATCTGCTTCTTGAAACCGCCCGGTCCGAGCAGCACGTTCTCTGCCGGAATGCGGCAGTCGGAAAAATGCAGCTCGCACCATTGCTCGCCGCTCATGAATTCCGATGGCGCGCCGATGGAAAAACCCGGCGTGCCGCGTTCGATCAGCACCGAGCCGATGCCATTGAGGCCCGGCCCGTAGCGCAGATAGATGAGAAAGATCTGCGCATCGGGGCTGAAGGTGGAAAACACCTTGCTGCCGTGGACGACGTAGTGCGAACCGTCGGCCCGCGCCGTGGTCTTCAGATCGGTCACTGCGGAGCCGGCATCGGGCTCGGTCATGCCGAGGCTCAT
>JASHQO010000096.1 GCA_030039105.1 Xanthobacteraceae bacterium | reverse complement strand
CCGCCGCTCGCCACCGTCGAAGTCCTGATCGCCAAGAACGATCTCGGCCGCGGTCAGTTGATCGGCGAAAACGATATCGGCTGGCAGGTCTGGCCCGAGGTCGCGGCCAATCCGAGCTTCGTCAGGAAGGCGTCGCGGCCCGATGCCATGCAGCAATTCGTCGGCGCGGTCGTGCGCATCCCGGTCGCCAGCGGCGAGCCGATCCGCGATCCGGCAGTGGTGTTCGCCAAAGGCTCGGGCTTTTTGGCCGCGGTGCTGACCAAGGGCATGCGCGCGGTGGCGATGGAAGTTTCCGCCGAGAACGGCGCCGGCGGTTTCATCCTGCCCGACGACCACGTCGACGTCATCCTGACCCGGCGCGACAAGGCGTCGGAAAAGATCACCGGCGTCGAGAAGTACACGAGCGAAGCGATTCTGCGCAACGTGCGCGTGCTGGCGGTCGACCAGGCGGTCGAGGAAAAGGCCGGCCAGAAGGTCGCGGTCGGCAAGACCGCGACGCTCGAGCTCAGTCCCGAGCAGGCCGAGACGCTGACGCTGTCGCGTCAGCTCGGCACGCTGTCGCTGGCGCTGCGGGCGCTGGTCGACTCGCAATCGCCGACCGCCGAAGGCGGCGACGTGTACGACCGGCGCGGCCCGATGAATACCGTGCGTTATGGCGTGAGTACCCTGTCGCTATCGCATTAGAACAGACAAAGGGACTTCACCATGGCAACAAGGACAACGATCCGCGCGGCGGCGCTCGCCGGCCCGGTCGCTGTGGCCTTGCTCGTCTCGCCCCAGGCCAGCATTGCCGGCGACCCGCAGCCGTACCAGGTGCCGCAGTCGATCCAGATCGCCGCCAGCGACGTCGGCTCGCGCGCGGTGGCGCTCGGCGTCAGCAAGTCGCTGGTGATCGACCTGCCGCGCGACATCAAGGATGTCCTGGTCGCCGATCCGACCATCGCCAATGCGGTCATCCGCTCGTCGCGCCGTGCCTACATCATCGGCATCAAGCAGGGCCAGACCAACGTTTTCTTCTTCGACGCCCAGGGCAAGCAGATCATCGGCCTCGACATCGCGGTGATGCGCGACCTCAACGGCATTCGCGCGGCGCTCAAGCACGTGCTGCCGGACGACGACATCACCGTCGAAGGCATCGGCGACGCCGTCGTGTTGTCCGGCAGCGTGGCGAGCCCGGAGGAGGCGCAGCAAGCCTACGACATGGCCTCGCATCTGGTCGAAGCGATGACGTCCTTCGGCACCATCGCGTCCGGCTCGGCCAGCCGCGTCGTCAATGCGCTGGTGGTGCGCGGCCGCGACGAGGTCATGCTCAAGGTGACGGTTGCCGAGGTCGAGCGCGACGTCGTCAAGCAGCTCGGCGTCAATCTGTCCGGCTCGCTCGGCTACGGCACCGCGGTCCTCAACTTCAACAACACCAATCCGTTCTCGGCCTACGGCCAGCCGCTCACTGGCTCGCAGATCCAAGGCCAGTTCAAATCGATCACGGCGACGTTGCAGGCGATGGAGCAGGCCGGGGTCATTCACACGCTGGCCGAGCCGAACCTGACGGCGATCTCGGGCGAAACCGCAACCTTCGTCGCCGGCGGCGAGTTTCCGGTGCTCAACGGCTTCTCCTGCTCGTCGTCGTCGAGCACGCCCGGGGCGCCGTCGACCTGCCAACCGTCGATCGACTTCAAGAAGTTCGGCGTCAGCCTCAATTTCACCCCGGTGGTCTTGAGCGAGGGCCGCATCAGCCTCAAGGTGATGACCGAAGTGTCGGACCTCTCGACCCAGAACGAGCTGACCATCGTCGAGCCCGGCACCCAAGTAGCGGTCACCATCCCCTCAATCCGCACCCGGCGCGCCGACACCACGGTCGAGATTCCGTCCGGCGGCGCGCTGGCGATGGCCGGCATGATCCAGGATTCCACCAAGCACAACGTCAACGGTCTGCCCGGCCTCGCCGAGCTGCCGGTGCTGGGGCCGCTGTTCCGCAGCAACGATTACATCAATCAGCGCACCGAGCTGATGATCCTGGTGACGCCCTATGTGGTGCGCCCGGTCGCGCAGAAGGACCTGTCGAAGCCCGACGACGGCTTTGCCGATCCGAGCGACCCGGCGCAGGTGCTGCTCAGCCGCTTCAACCGTATCTACGGCGTCGGCGGCACTCCGGACCGGCCGAACAACTATTACGGCAAATATGGCTTCATTCTCGACTGAGATGCGCTGGAGACGACCGATGCACAGCCTCCGCACCACGATCGCCGGCCGCCGCGTCAGCGCGGCGCCGCTCTTGCGTGCCGCCGTCGTCCTTGGCTTCGGCGCGCTGCTTTGCGCCTGCCAGACCGACGCGGCGATGCAGAACCCCAGCGTTCCATACGACTATCGCATGCGTCACCCGATCACGATTACCGAAGCCGAGCACGCGATGCAGCTCATCATCGGCGCCAACCGCAGCGCGCTGACGGCGCAACAGCGCGCCGAGGTGCTGGCGTTCGCGCAGAGCTGGAAGAACGAGGCCACCGGCGGCGTGCTCATCGATCTGCCGACCGGCACCGTCAACGAGCACAGCTCGGCCGCTGCGCTGCCTGAGATTCGCTCGATCCTGACGGCCACCGGCGTGCCGCCGAACAGCGTGATGGTGCGCACCTATCCGTCGACCCCGTACGCGCTGGCGGCGGTGAAAATCACCTATCCGCGGCTCACCGCGCAGGCCGGGGCTTGCGGCATCTGGCCGGAGAATATCGGGCCGAGCTTCGACCGCGACTATTTCGAAAATCAGCCGCATTGGAATTTCGGCTGCGCCACCCAGCACAATCTCGCCGCCATGGTCGCCAACCCGGCCGACCTGGTAGGGCCGCAGCCCGAGACGCCGAGCGACTCCGCGCGGCGCACCCAGGGGCTCACGAAATATCGTCAGGGCGAAAGCACCGCGACTCAATATCCGAACAGCGAGACCAAGATCAGCGACTTCTAACGATGTCGAGACGTGATGGCACAGCCTAGTCAAGCGCAACGGGAAGAGCCCGCCGAGGCAAGCGGCCGCGATGAGCACATCGCGCCGGCGCCGCGCGTTTCGGTGCAGGCATTCTGCGAGACGGTGGAGACCGCGGCCGCGATCCAGGGCGCGAGCGAAGACCGCCGCATGGCCAAGGCGCATATGCGCATCCAGATGGGCGGCCTGACCGCGGCGGTCGAAGCCTATCGGAACGCGCCGACGCCGAACGTCATCATGTTGGAGTCCGAGAACCCCGGCGAGGACATCCTGGCCGGCCTCGACGAGCTCGCCAATTACTGCGACGCCGGCACCCGCGTCGTCGTCATCGGCCAGCTCAACGACGTCATGCTCTACCGCGAGCTGGTGCGCCGCGGCGTCAGCGACTATCTGATCTCGCCGGTCGACGCGCTGCAGGTGGTGCGCGCGGTGTGCGGGCTGTTCTCGGCGCCCGACGCCAAGCCGGTCGGCCGCATCGTCGCCGTGGCCGGCGCCAAGGGCGGCGTCGGCGCTTCGACGGTCGCCCACAATATCGCGTTCGCGATGGCACGCGACCTCAAGCTGGACTCGGTGGTGACCGACCTCGATCTCGCCTTCGGCACCGCCGGACTCGATTTCAATCAGGACCCGCCGCAGGGCCTCGCCGAGGCGGTGTTCTCGCCGGATCGCATCGATAACGCCTTCGTCGACCGCCTGCTGGCGAAGTGCACGGATCACCTGAGCCTGTTGGCGGCGCCGGCGACGCTCGACCGGGTCTATGATTTCGGCGCCGACGCCTTCGATTCCATCCTCGACTCGCTGCGCGCCACGGTGCCGTGCGTCGTGCTCGACGTGCCGCATCAATGGACCGGCTGGAGCAAGCAGACCCTGATCGCCGCCGACGACATTCTCATCGTCGCCGCGCCGGATCTCGCCAACCTGCGCAATACCAAGAATATTTACGATCTTCTGAAAGCGGCGCGGCCGAACGATCACCTGCCGCGTTACTGCCTCAATCAGGTCGGCGTGCCGAAGCGTCCGGAGATCAAGGCGACCGATTTCGCCAAGGCGCTCGAGCAGGAGCCGGTCGCGATCATCCCGTTCGAGCCGCAGCTATTCGGCGCCGCGGCGAACAACGGCCAGATGATCGCCGAGATTTCGGCGGGCCATCGCACCGCCGAGACGTTCCAACAGCTAGCGCAGATGCTGACCGGCCGAGCCGAGACGAAAAAGTCGCGGCCGAGCCTGTTGGACAAGCTGCTGGGGCGAGAGAAGTAGCATGAGTTGGAGTTGCGTAGGTGTTTGGCAAGCGTCCTGCCCCAGATAGTTCCGCCGCGGTCGCCGAGCGACCGGG
>JASHQO010000095.1 GCA_030039105.1 Xanthobacteraceae bacterium | reverse complement strand
CCGAGATGCATCATCAGCACGTCGCCGGACGACAGATCGGCGAGCAGATATTTGGCCCGCCGGCCCATGCCGGTGACGATGTTGCCTTCGAGCCGCCGGGCGAAATCCTTCGGCAGCGGCCAGCGCAGGTCGCCGCGATGCACCTCGACCTTGGCGAAGCGCGCATCCTGCATCGCCGGCTCCAAGCCGCGGCGCACCGTCTCGACCTCAGGCAGCTCAGGCATCTTGTTTCGTCCGCCGCGGGCGATGCGGCCGTGCAACGGGACGACCCCGTTAACCGATCCGCCCGGGCCTTTGTAGCGCCACGAGGCGGGGCGCGCTATCTTTGCGGCATGATCGAAGGCGAGCCAAAGCAGGCCGATTTCGGCGCGCGCCAAGTGCCGCTTGAGGACAAGCAGGCGTTGGTCGACGACGTGTTCCGCAGCGTGGCGCAGCGCTACGACCTGATGAACGACTTGATGTCGTTCGGCCTGCACCGCGCCTGGAAGGACGCGCTCATCACTGCGCTCGATCCGCCGAAAGCGCGGCCGTTCGCGCTGCTCGATATCGCCGGCGGCACCGGCGACATCGCGTTCCGCGCCGTCGTCGCCGGCGGCGAGCAGAGCCGCGTGACCGTTTGCGACATCAATCCCGACATGCTCGATGTCGGCCGCGCGCGCGCCGCCAAACGCTCCGCCACCCTGCCCTCCTCCGCGGGCGGGGCAAGTTTGGCGACGGGATCGATCGAGTTCACCCAAGGCAACGCCGAGGCGCTGCCGTTCGCCGCCCGCAGCTTTGACGCGGTCACCGTCGCGTTCGGCATCCGCAACGTGCCGCGCATCGACGTCGCGCTCAAGGAAGCGTTTCGCGTGCTGAAAATCGGCGGCAAGTTCTTGTGCCTGGAATTCTCCGCCGCCGACGTGCCCGGCCTCGACCGGCTCTACGACTTCTATTCGTTCAACGTCATCCCGGCGCTCGGCCGCGCCGTGGCCGGCGACGCCGAGTCCTACCGCTATCTGGTCGAGTCGATCCGCCGCTTTCCCAACGCCGAGGCGTTCGCCGCCATGCTGCGTACGGCCGGCTTCGGCCGCGTGTCCTATCGGCAGATGACCGGCGGCATCGTGGCGCTGCACTGCGGTTGGCGTTTGTGATCTCCGCTCCGGCGCATCTGGTACGTCTCGCCCGCGCCGGCTGGGTGTTCGCCCGCGAGGGCGTGTTCGGCCTGGTCGATGCGGCCGCAGTGCCGGTGCCGGCGCGGCCGCTGTTGCGGCTGGCGCGGCTCGTCGAGCGGCGCTCGAGCGGCGCGGCGGACACCCGGCTCTCGGTGGCGCTGACCCGGCTCGGCCCGAGCTACGTCAAGCTCGGCCAGTTCCTGGCGACGCGGCCGGACGTGGTCGGCGCCGCGCTCGCCGCCGATCTCGAGCGGCTGCAGGACCAGATGCCGCCGTTCCCGCAAGCCGGGGCCGAAGCCGCCATTGCCGCTTCGTTCGGCAAGCCGCTCAAGGCGATGTTTTCGAGCTTCAGCGCGCCGGTCGCCGCCGCCTCGATTGCGCAGGTGCACCGCGCCCAAATCGAGACCATGGCGGCGCCGCGCGACGTCGCCGTCAAAGTGCTGCGGCCCGGCGTCGAGGAGCGTTTCCACGCCGATCTCGCCGCCTTCACCTTCGCCGCCCGGCACGCGGAGAACCTTTCCGCCGAGGCGCGGCGGCTGCGCCTCGTCGAAGTGGTCGAGACGCTGCGCCGCTCGGTCGCGATCGAGATGGATTTCCGCCTCGAGGCGGCGGCGCTGTCGGAGATGGCGGAGAACACCAAGGACGATCCGGACTTTCGCGTGCCGGCGGTCGACTGGGACCGCACCACCAAGGAAGTGCTGACGCTCGAATGGATCGACGCCGCGCCGCTGTCGGACCGCTCCCGCCTCGTCGCCAAAGGCTTTGACCTGCCGCAGCTCGCCCGCAACCTGATCCAGACCTTCCTGCGCCACGCGCTGCGCGACGGCTTCTTCCACGCCGACATGCATCCGGGCAATCTGTTCGTCGACGACGACGGCCGCCTGGTCGCCGTCGACTTCGGCATCATGGGCCGGCTCGGCGTCAAGGAGCGGCTGTTCCTCGCCGAGATCCTGCACGGCTTCATCACCCGGGACTATCGCCGCGCCGCCGAGGTGCATTTCGAAGCCGGCTACGTGCCGCCGCATCACTCGGTGGAGAATTTCGCGCAAGCCATCCGCGCCATCGGCGAGCCGATCCACAACCGCGCCGCCGAGGATATTTCGATGGCGAAGCTGTTGACGCTATTGTTCGAGGTCACCGGCCTGTTCGACATGCGCACGCGGCCGGAGCTTCTGCTCTTGCAAAAAACCATGGTGGTGGTCGAAGGCGTGGCACGCTCGCTCGATTCCAAGCTCGATATGTGGACCACCGCCGAGCCGGTGGTGAGGGAATGGATGACGCGCCATCTCGGGCCCGCCGGCCGGCTGGAAAGCGCGGTCGAGGGCGCGGGCGAAGTCGGCCGTTTCATCGGCAGCGTGCCGGGCGTGCTCAGCCGCGGCGCCCGTGTGCTCGACCAGCTCGACGAAATCACCCGCGACGGCCTGGTGCTGTCGCCGCAGACCGTCGCCGAGATCGACAAGGCCGAAGGCCGCCGCGGCCGCTGGACCGCCGCCGCGCTCTGGGTCATCGCCGCGCTGCTGCTCTGGATCGCCTTCAGGGTCCTTTGATTGCAATGATTGCAATGCAATCATTGCGGTAGTAAACTCCGGTATCCGTTGCGGAACTTTGCCATGGCGAGCCTCACCGTCCGGCAACTCGACGACAAGCTCAAGAAGCTTCTGCGCCTGCGCGCGGCGCGTCATGGCCGTTCCATGGAGGACGAGGTCCGCGTCATCCTGCGCCAGGCCGCGGCGGCGGCGGGCACCGACATTTTGGAAAATTTCGCGCCGCCCGCTCAAGCTAAGCCGCGGCCGGCGCGCGCCGGCGCGGCCGCCGGCAATCGCGTCCTGCTCATCGTCGGTGGCGGTATCGCTGCCTATAAATCGCTCGACCTGATCCGGCGCCTGCAGGATCGCGGCGTCCAGGTGCGCTGCATCCTCACCGCCGCGGCGCAGCACTTCGTCACGCCGCTTGCCGCCGGCGCGCTCTCGGGCGAACGCGTTCATACCGAGCTGTTCGATCCGCAGAGCGAGTTCGATGTCGGCCATATCCGGCTGGCGCGCGACGCCGATCTGGTCGTGGTCGCGCCGGCGACGGCCGACCTCTTGGCCAAGATGGCGCAAGGCCACGCCGACGATCTCGCCACCGCCGTGCTGCTCGCCACCGACAAGCCGATCCTCGTCGCGCCGGCGATGAATCCGCGGATGTGGGCGGCGAAAGCCACGGCGCGCAATCTGGCGCAGCTCAGCCGCGACGGCATCCATAGCGTCGGGCCGAATGCCGGCGACATGGCCGAGCGCGGCGAAGCGGGCCTCGGCCGCATGGCCGAGCCGCTGGAGATCGTCGAAGCCGTCCAGGCCCTGCTGCGTCAATCGGCGGGCACGCTCGCCGGCCGGCGCATCCTCGTCACCGCGGGGCCGACCAACGAGCCGATCGATCCGGTGCGCTATATCGCCAACCGCTCGTCGGGCAAGCAGGGCCACGCCATCGCGGCCGCCGCTGCCGCCGCCGGCGCCGACGTCGCCCTCGTCAGCGGTCCGGTCAGCCTGCCCGATCCGCCCGGCGTCACGGTGATCAAGGTCGAGACCGCGCAGCAGATGCTCAGGGCGGTCGAGCAGGCCCTGCCGGCCGACGCCGCGGTGTTCGCCGCCGCGGTCGCCGACTGGCGTATCGCGCAAGCGAGCGACAGCAAGATCAAAAAACAAGCCGGCCGGACGCCGACGCTTTCGCTCGCGGAAAATCCCGACATTCTCTCCACCATCGCGCACCGCAAGGCCGGGCGGCCGCGGCTCGTCATCGGCTTTGCCGCCGAGACCGACGACGTCATCGCCAATGCCAAGGCGAAGCTCGCCAGGAAGGGCTGCGATTGGATTTTGGCCAACGATGTCTCGCCGTCGACCGGCATCATGGGCGGCGACGTCAACAAGATCGATCTGATCACCGCGAGCGGCGTCGAATCCTGGCCGCCGCAGTCGAAGGACGACGTGGCGCGCGCCTTGATCGAACGCATCGCCGCGGCGCTGGCGGAGGACAAACGGTGAGCGCGCCAACAAACGTCGAGGTGAAAATCATGCGGCTGCCGCACGGCCGCGATTTGCCGCTGCCGCGCTATCAGAGCGCACTCGCTGCCGGCCTCGATCTCTACGCCGCGGTGCCCGACGACGCGCCGGTGACGATCGCGCCCGGCAAGCGGGCCACTATTTCGACGGGAATCGCAATTGCGCTACCACCTGGCAGTGAAGGACAAATTCGGCCGCGATCCGGTCTGGCGGCGCGTCACGGCGTCACGATCCTCAACGCGCCCGGGACCATCGACGCCGATTATCGCGGGGAATTACAGGTGATACTTGTAAATATTGGCGGCGATTCTTTTGTGGTTCGAAGGGGCATGCGGATCGCCCAACTCGTCATCGCGCCAATTCAACACGCGAAGCTTGTTGAATCAAACAATCTGGAGTCAACCGAGCGCGCCGCCGGAGGTCTCGGTTCCACGGGAATGCAATAGAATCATTGGCAAAATCCGCTATTGAACCATCGATCAACTGGACCTCATAAACGAATGTAATATACTACCTTCGACTCGCACTGTCTCAATCGCGTACGTTCCTTCCCGCTTTCATGCCACTGCTCTCCCGCAAAGGAGTCCTTGCAATTGCTGCGGTGATCGATGTGGCATTACAAACGCAAGGGCGACCGATCTCAGCTAAAACGCTTGCTGCACGCCACGGCTTGCCGCCGCGGCATTTGGAATCGGTCCTGCAAGCGCTCGTCCGCGACGGCATCTTGAAAGGCATCCGCGGTCCGCGCGGCGGTTACGAATTGGCGCGCGAGCGGCGCCGGGTTTCCGCCAACGACATTCTGCGCGCCGCCGGCTCCGTCGAGGACGTCGACGAACATCCCGCCGATTCCGAGCTCGTCAACAAAGTCGTGCGGGCGGCGCTGGCCAATGCCGAGCACGAATTCGGCGTGGCGCTATCGCGCATCAATCTCGACGACATGGCGAGGAGCGCCGAGGCGCTCGCGAGCTTCGGCCACCCGGCCGGGCGCAGCTAAGCCGCGCCGCACGGCTTGCCGGAACCCCGTTCACGATCTGGACTCTTTCGGCGCGATTCCGCTTGAGAGTAAAGTCGCCTGATTCGAGCTGGCGATGGCGGTGGTGGCCAGCAGAGGCGATGGGGCATGCCGGACACGATCCGGATCAGCGGAAGCTGCGCTCATCCGTGGCGACGCGGAGTCCTGATTGCCATGGCCGCCGCGCTGGCGGCGGCTCCGCTGCCGGCCGGCGCCGAGCCAAAGCCCGCCGTCGCGCTGCATGAGCTCGTCTTAAGCGCGCAAGACCGCATCGACCGCCACGAGCTTGCCGTGCTGGTGCTGCTGCTCGGGCTGATCCTGTTCGCCGTCGTCACCGCCATCATGCTGGTGCGCAGCCGCAGCCGCTGGAGCCGGCTCGACATCTGGTCGCGCGACGAGATCGCGACCTTGCGCACCGACCTCGACCGCGCCAACGCGCTGCTGTTGTCCGAGCCGCAAGTGATGATCGATTGGCCGGCCGGATCGGACGAACCGCGCATCGACGGCGATCCCGGCATCGTCGGCGCCGCCGCCGGTCACCGCGTGCTCGCCTTCGGCAGTTGGCTCGACGCCGGCAAGGCGCAGGCCATGGAGCGCGCCGTCGAAGCCCTGCGCAGCCGCGGCGAAGGCTTTGCGATGACGGTGAGCACCGTGCAGGGCCATCCGATCGAAGTGCAAGGCCGCGCCGTCGGCGGCCGCGCCGTGCTGCGGCTGAAGGACGCCAGCGGCATCAAGCGCGACCTCGCCGAGCTGTTGTCCCGGCACGAAAGCCTGATGGCGGAGGTCACTTCGCAGCGCGCGCTGATCGAGAACCTGCCGGCGCCGGTGTGGACGCGCGACGCGACCGGCCAGCTCACCTTCGTCAATGCCGCCTATGCCCGCGCGGTGGAGGCCGCCAGCACCGCCGACGCGGTGACGCGGCGCCTCGAGCTGCTCGACAGCGCCGCGCGCGAGAACATCGCCCGCGCCCGCGTCGCCAGCGGCGCCTATTCGGGCCGCCTCGCCGCCGTCGTCGCCGGCAGCCGGCGCACCTTCGACGTGCTCGATTTTCGCACCGAGGTCGGCAGCGCCAGCATCGGGCTCGACGCCACCGAGGCCGACACCATGCGTCTTGCGCTCAACCGCATGGTCGACGCCCATCGCCGCACGCTCGATCAGTTGCCGACCGCGGTCGCCATGTTCGACGCCGATCACCGGCTGACGTTCTACAACGCCGCCTATCGGGCGCTGTGGGATCTCGCCGCCGAATTTCTCGATCAGGGACCGACCGATTCGGCGGTGATCGAGCAGCTCCGCGGCGCCGGCAAGCTGCCCGAGGAGCAGGATTTCCGGCAGTGGAAGGCGCAGTTGCACGAAGCCTACCGCGCCGTCGACGCCAGGGAATACACCTGGCACCTGCCCGACGGCCGCACCTTGCGGCTGGTCACCACGCCCAATCCGGACGGCGGCGTCACTTATCTGTTCCATGACGTCACCGAGCGGCTCGATCTCGACCGCCGCTTCGAGGAGATGATCCGCGTCCAGGGCGAGACGCTGGACAATCTGGCCGAAGGCGTCGCGGTGTTCTCGAGCGACGGGCGGCTGCGCTTGCACAACTCGGCCTTCGCCCGCATGTGGCGGCTCGATGCCGCGACGCTCGCCGAGCGGCCGCATATCGAGACCATCACCGCGCTGTGCCGGCCGCTGCACGGCGACGGCACCGCCTGGCGCAAGCTGCGCGAATTCGTCACCGCGATCGACAGCCGCGAGCCGATCGAGGATCGCCTCGAGCGCCGCGACGGCACCGTGGTCGACTGCCGCACCGTGCCGCTGCCGAACGGCGCCACCCTGGTGACGTTCCACGACGTGACCGATTCGGTGAACGTCGAGAAGGCGCTACGCGAGCGCAACGAGGCGCTGGTCGACGCCGACAAGATCAAGATCGATTTCGTTCACCACGTGTCCTATGAGCTGCGCTCGCCGCTCACCAACATCATCGGCTTCGTGCACCTGCTCGACGATCCGTCGACCGGCCCGCTGCAGCCGAAGCAGCGCGAATATCTCGACTACATCACGGTCTCGACCAACACGCTGTTGGCGCTGATCAACAACATCCTCGACCTCGCCACCATCGACGCCGGCCGCATGCAGCTCAATCTCGGCAATGTCGATATCCGCGCCACCATGGCGGGCGCCGCCGAGGGCGTGCAGGATCGTCTGGTCGGCGCCGAGCTCAAGCTCGACATTCAGGCAGCGAAGGACGTCGGCGCCTTCGTCGCCGACGAACGCCGGGTCCGGCAGATCCTGTTCAACCTGCTCGCCAACGCCGTGAGCTTCTCGCCGCCCGGCGGCACCGTCACGCTCAAGGCGGCGCGGCGCCCTGACGCCGTGATCTTCTCGGTCACCGACCGCGGCCCGGGCATTCCGCCGCAGATGCGGGAAAAGGTCTTCAACTGGTTCGAATCGCATCCGCAGGGCTCGCAGCATCGCGGCCCGGGACTCGGGCTGTCCCTTGTGCGATCATTTGTCGAGCTGCACGGCGGTGCCGTCACCATCGACTCCGGTGAGGCGCAGGGCACCATCGTGACTTGCACGTTCCCGATCCGGCGGCCCGGGGCCTAATGCTTCTAACCACGACAGGCGGCGCAAGCGTCACGGTGACCGTCGCGAATCTCGAGGCGATGGTCGCCTTCATGACCGATATCGCCGCGGCGCTCGAGCCGGGCGACCTCGTCACCCTGTCCGGCGATCTCGGCGCCGGCAAAACCACGTTCGCCCGCGCCCTGATCCGCTACCTCGCCGACGACGACGCGATCGAAGTGCCGAGCCCGACCTTCACCTTCGTCCAGACCTACGCGCTGCCGCGCTTTGCGCTGGTGCACGCCGATCTCTATCGGCTGTCGGGCGCGTCCGAGCTCGCCGAGCTCGGCTTCGACGATCTGCCCGAAGGCGCCGTGGTGCTGCTGGAATGGCCGGACCGCGCCGCCGGCCTGTTGCCGCCCGACCGCCTCGACATCGCGTTCAAGCTGGCGCCGCAGGCCGGTCCCGAAGCGCGCAACATCCGCTATGTCGGCTACGGCGCCTTTGCGCCGCGCGCCGAGCGCATCGCACAGATCCGCACTTTCCTCGACGAGTCCGGCGTCGGCGCCGCCGAGCGCCAGCGCATGCAGGGCGACGCTTCGACGCGCATCTTCGAGCGCCTGGCGCTGAACGGTCAGTCGATGGTCCTGATGAACGCACCGCGGCGGCCCGACGGCCCGGCGGTGCGCGACGGCAAGCCTTACAGCGCCATCGCCCATCTCGCCGAGGACGTCACTCCCTACGTGGCGATGGCGCGCGGCCTGCGCGATCGCAATCTCTCGGCGCCGGAGATTCTGCACGCCGACCTGCCTCGCGGACTCCTCATCATGGAAGACCTCGGCGAAAATCGCGTCGTCGAGGGCGAACCGCCGGCGCCGGTCGCGGCGCGCTACGAAGCCGCCGTCGATGCCTTGATCTCGCTGCACCGGCGCCGCTTGCCGGAAACCCTGCCGCTGGCGCCGCGGCTCAACTATCGGCTGCCGCGCTACGACATCGATGCCTTCCTGATCGAGGCCGAGCTGTTGCTCGACTGGTATCTGCCGAGCCAGGACGCACCGCCGAGCGACGACGCGCGCAACACGTTCGGCGCGCTGTGGCGCGACGCGCTGCAGCCGGCCCTCGACGCGCCGACCACCTGGGTGCTGCGCGACTATCATTCGCCCAATCTGCTCTGGCTCGCCGACCGCACCGACATCGCCCGCGTCGGCGTGCTCGATTTCCAGGACGCCTTGATCGGCCCCGCCGCCTACGACGTCGCGTCGCTGCTGCAGGATGCCCGCGTCGACGTGCCGGAAAATCTGGAGGTGGCGCTGCTCAGCCGCTACGTCCGCGCCCGGCTGCGCGACGACCACAGCTTCGACACTGCCGGCTTCACCCGGCTCTACGCCACCTTGGCGGCACAGCGCGCCACCAAGGTGCTCGGCATCTTCGCCCGGCTCGATCGCCGGGACGGCAAACCGCAATATCTGCGTCACATGCCCCGCCTCTGGGATTACTTGCAGCGCGCCCTGGCCCATCCGGATTTGGCTCTGCTGGCCGAATGGTACGTGGCTAACGTGCCGCCGCCGGCCGACCCGGCGGCAGATCGGCTATGATGCGGCGAGTCGGAGCGTGACGGTGCTGAATCTTCCATGATGCCGAAGAGCGCGTTCGTGCTGGCAGCCGGTCTCGGCACGCGGATGCGGCCGCACAACGGCAGCGTCCCGAAGCCGCTGGTCACCGTCGCCGGCAAATCCCTGATCGATTATTCGCTGGATCGTCTCGCCGAGGCCGCTGTCGAACGGGCCGTGGTCAACGTCCATTATCTCGCCGACGCGCTGGAGCGGCACCTGAGAGCGCGGGCGCGGCCGCGCATCGTCATCTCCGACGAGCGCGAGACGTTGCTCGGCACCGGCGGTGGCATCGCCAAGGCGCTGCCGCAACTCGGCGACGCACCGTTCTTTCTGGTCAATTCCGACACCTTCTGGCTCGACGGCGTGAAGCCGAATTTCGCCCGGCTGGCCGACGCCTTCGACGCCAAAATCATGGACGCGCTGCTGCTGTTGGCGCCGGCGACCGGCAGCATCGGCTACGACGGCCGCGGCGACTACGCCATGCTGCCCGACGGGCGGCTGCAGCGGCGCGGCGAGCGCGAGGTGGTTCCCTTCGTTTATGCCGGCGCCGCGATCCTTGCGCCGGCGCTGTTTGCCGGCGCGCCGTCCGGCGCCTTTGCGCTGACCCGCCTGTTCGACCGCGCCGGCGAAGCCGGCCGCCTGTTCGGCATCCGCCTCGAAGGCGTGTGGATGCACGTCGGCACCCCGGACGCGATCTCTGCTGCCGAAGCGGCGCTGGCCGCGGCGCAATAATTTCTTATTTCAGCTTGGAATCTGATATGGCGTGTCCCGGGCGCAGTGCGGCACGAAGCGCCGCGGAGCGATGCGCCGCAGACCCGGGATCGTCACGAGCTCAGAGCCCTTTGCGATCCCGGAGCGGCGGGTGCATCCCCATAACGCGCGCAACACGCGCGTGAACGCGCTTATGGTGCCGCACCGCATCCGGGAAAACAGCGTATGGAACCGCGCGTCTTCAACATCCCGGCGTCGGCGCCGTTTCTGCCGACGCTGATCGAGGCCCTGCTCGGCGGCAGGCTCGGCTTTGCCGCGCCGCGCGAGCCGCTGGCGCTGGCGAAAGCGACTTTGTTCCTGCCGACGCGGCGCGCCTGCCGGCTGGCGCGCGACGCGTTCCTCGACGTGCTGAAAGACGGCGCCGCGATCCTGCCGCGCATCGTCGCCATCGGCGACATCGACGAGGATGAGCTCGCCTTTGCCGAGGCCGCGACCGGCGACATCGCCGCCGATGCGCTGGCGCTGCCGGAAGCGCTGCGCCCGCTCGAGCGCCGGCTGCTGCTGACGCAGCTCATCCGCAAGTGGGCAATCTCGCCGGAGCTTCATGGCGCGGCCGGCTCGCCGCTCGTCGCGCAGACGCCGGCGGCAGCCTGCGCGCTGGCCGACGACCTGGCGCGACTGATCGACGACATGACCATGCGCGGCGTGCCATGGCAGCAGCTCGACGAGCTGGTGCCGGAGGAGCTCGATGCCTACTGGCAACTGACTCTGCGCTTCCTGCAGATCGCCATCCGCCAATGGCCGGCGATCCTGAAAGAGCGCAATCTGATCGAGGCCGCCGAGCGGCGCGATCGTTTGATCAAGGCCGAGAGCGCGCGGCTCGCCCGCAGCGACGCGCCGGTGATCGCCGCCGGCTCGACCGGCTCGATCCCGGCCACCGCCGGGTTGATCGCCACGATCGCGCGGCTGCCCCACGGCGCCGTGGTGCTGCCCGGCCTCGACACCGATCTCGACGAGCCGTCGTGGCGGCTGATCGGCAGCAAGCCGCCTTCCTCTCCTCCGCCGCGCGCGGAGGAGGGATGGGTGGGGGCCGCGGCGCCCGGCCATCCGCAATTCGGCCTGCAGGCGCTGCTGGCGCGCATCGGCATCGATCGCGGCGCCGTAACCAATCTCGCCGCCGCGAGCGGCCGCGAGCGGTTCGTCTCGGAAGCGCTGCGGCCGGCGGCGGCGACCGAGCTGTGGCAGCGCAACGCCGCCGATGCGATGTTTGAGGCGGACGCCGACAAGGCGCTCGAAAACCTCACCGTGATCGAAGCCGCCAATGCCGAGGAGGAAGCGCTCGCCGTTGCGGTGGCGCTGCGCGAGGCGGTGCACGAGGGCAAGACCGCGACGCTGGTGACGCCGGATCGCGGGCTCGGCCACCGCGTGCTGGCCGCGCTCGAGCGCTGGAACATTGCGGCGGAAGATTCCGGCGGCGATGCGCTCGCCGATACGCCGGCCGGGATTTTTGCCCGGCTCGCTGCCGAAGCCGCGCTCGGCGGTCTCGCGCCGGTGCCATTGCTGGCGCTGCTCAAGCACCCGCTGCTCCGCCTCGGCAGCGACCATGCCGCCGCCGCGCTCGAACGCGCCGTCCTGCGCGGACCGCGCCCGCGCGCCGGCACTCGCGGCCTCGCGCATGCGCTCAAAACCTTCCGCGACGTGCTGGACCGATCCCGCCGCGGCGAAACGACCGATCTGCATCCGTCCGATCCGCGCACCAGCCTGCGCGACCCGGCGCTCGATGCCGCCGCCGCGCTTGCCGCCCGGCTCGGCGAGGCGCTGGCGCCGCTGGAAGATTTCGGCAACACGGCGCGACCGCTCAGTGAGTTTGCGAAAAATCATCGCGCCGTCGTCGACGCCTGCAGCGAGGGCGCGGCGTTTGCCGGTCCCGCCGGCACCAAGCTCGCGGAAGCGCTCGATGAGCTGGCGGCAAGCCAAGCCGCCGCCGGCTTGCAGGTCGCGCCGTCCGATTATGCCGAGCTGTTCGTCACGGCGCTGTCGGGCCGGGTCGTGCGCCGGCCGCCGCAGCCGGGCTTTCGCGTGCGCATCCTCGGCCTGCTCGAAGCGCGGCTCACCGCGAGCGACCGCGTCGTGCTCGGCGGCCTGGTCGAAGGCACTTGGCCGCCGGAGAGCCGCACCGACGCCTGGCTGAGCCGGCCGATGCGGCTCAAGCTCGGCCTCGACCTGCCGGAGCGCCGCATCGGCCTGTCGGCCCACGATTTCGCGCAGCTCCTCGGCGCCCGCGAAGTGTTTCTGACCCATGCGACAAAGCTCGCCGGCGCACCGACCGTGCCGTCGCGGTTTCTGCAGCGCCTCGCCGCGATCGCCGGCGAGCGCTGGGCCGAGGCACGCCAGCGCGGCGAAAACTATCTCGCCTGGGCCCGCACCCTCGATAAGCCGGAAAAAGCGCCGAAGCCGGAGCCGCAGCCGGCGCCAAAGCCGCCGAGCGCGGTGCGGCCGAAGAAGCTCTCGGTCACCGACATCGAGAACTGGCTGCGCGATCCTTACACGATCTATGCCAAATACATCTTGCGCATTGCGCCGCTCGACCCCGTCGACATGGCGCCCGGCGCCGCCGAGCGCGGCACCATGATCCACGCCGCCATCGGCGAATTCACCGAAAAATTCGCCGGCGCCTTGCCAACCGACCCGGCGGCCGAGATCGTCGCGCTCGGCCGGCCGCACTTTGCGACCCTGGAGGATTTTCCCGAAGCGCAAGCGTTCTGGTGGCCGCGGTTTCTGCGCATCGCCACCTGGTTCGCCGATTGGGAGCGGCAGCGCCGTCCCGCCATCACTGCGCTTGCCGCCGAAATCTGCGGCGAGATTGCGGTGATCGAGGGCACGTTCAGCTTGCGCGGCATTGCCGACCGCATCGAGCGCCAGGCCGACGGCCGCTACGTGATCCTCGACTATAAGACCGGCTCGGCGCGCACCGAGAAGCAGGTGCGCACCGGGCTTGCGCCGCAGCTCACGCTGGAAGCCGCGATGCTGCGCAAGGGCGGTTTCAAGGACATTGCGGCCGACAGCTCGGTGGCGCAGATCGGCTACGTGCTGCTCAAAGGCGGCGCCCGTCCCGGCGAGCCGAAGCTTATCGATTTCACCGAGGGCACAGCGGACAGCCAGGCCGACCGCGCGCTCGGCAAGCTCGCCGCGCTCGCGCAAAAATTCGCCGACGAGAGCACGCCCTATCGCTCGCTGGTGCATCCGATGTGGACCAGCCATTACGGCGACTACGACCACCTCGCCCGCGTCAAAGAATGGTCGGCGACCGGCGGCGAGATCGACGATTTCTGGAGCAGCGAATGAGGTCGCCGCACGCCATTCCGCATGAGGTGCGGCGGCGGCAAAGCGAAGCCTCCGATCCCAAAGTGTCGGCCTGGGTCGCCGCCAATGCCGGCTCCGGTAAGACCCACGTGCTG
>JASHQO010000094.1 GCA_030039105.1 Xanthobacteraceae bacterium | reverse complement strand
TGCGGTGCTCCGGCCGGATCGTGCGCATCAATTCATTGGCCAAGGTGAACTCGCGGTTCTCGCCGCGCTCGATCTCGTTGAGAACGCCGATGCAGCGGAGCAGATGCTCGTCGACCGTGTAGTGGTGATACATGTTGAACTGCATCATGGCCACGATGCGGCCGAAGGCGCGGACGAATTCGCCGAGCACTCCGGCTTCGTTCATGCGCCGCAGCACGGTCTCGGCGTCGTTCTTCGAAGTCAGAATTTCGAGGAACAGGCGGTTGGCTTCCTTGTCGTCGCGGACGTCCTTGTCGATCAGCTTCAGCGAATGGGTGGCGGCGCGCATCGCCGCCGGGTGGATGGCGAGATTGTGCCGCTGCGCCAGGTAGAACAGCCGGATCAGGTTGACCGGGTCGCGCTTGAATACGTTGGGCCGGGCGATAGTGATGCGGCTGTTGTCGATGACGAAGTCGTCGGTGCCGGTGAGCTTGGTCGGGCCGCGGCTCGGCCGCAGCCGCGCCAGCACCCGGCTCAGCACCGGTGCCGGCTTGGCCTGATGCTCTTCGAGGCCGGCGCAGAGGATCGCAGTGAGGTCGCCGACGTGCTTTGCGGTGAGGAAGTAGTGCTTCATGAAGCGCTCGACGTCCTGCAGTCCGGGATGCTCGGTGTAGCCGAGCCGCACTGCGATATCGCGCTGGATGTCGAACGACAGCCGCTCCTCGGCGCGGCCGGCGACGAAGTGCATGTTGCAGCGGACCGACCAGAGGAAGTCCTCACAGCGGCGGAACATGGTGTATTCGTCGCCGTCGAACACGCCGCGCTTGATCAGCTCCTCGGGCTCGCGGACGCGGTAGACGTATTTGGCGATCCAGAACAGCGTGTGCAGGTCGCGCAGGCCGCCCTTGCCGTCCTTGACGTTGGGCTCGACCAGATAGCGCGACTGACCGGCGCGACGGTGGCGCTCCTCGCGCTCGGCCAGCTTGGCGGCGACGAATTCCGGCGCCGTGCCTTGCACGACGTCCTTGTCGAATTTCGTCGTCAGCTCGTCGTAGAGTCCGGCGTCGCCGAGCACGAGGCGCGACTCCAAGAGAGTCGTGCGGATCGTCATGTCGGCCTTGGCTTGGCGGATGCATTCGTCGACCGAGCGCGTGGCGTGGCCGACTTTGAGCCCCATGTCCCACAGGCAATAGAGCAGCGCTTCGGCAACCGACTCGCCCCACGCGGTCTGCTTATAGGGCAGCAGGAACAACAGATCGATGTCCGAGCCCGGTGCCAATAGGCCGCGGCCGTAGCCGCCGGTCGCCACCACCGCCATGTGCTCGGCCTCCGAGGGCACCTGGGTCGGATAGAGCTCGGAGCCGATGAACTCGAACAGGATGCGGATGATCTCATCCTGCATCTCGCATAGCCGCTCGGCGCAACGGCGGCCATGGCGGTCCTTGAGCAGGAGCTGCTCGGCCTGCTTGCGCGCTTGCGTCAGCGCCGCTTTGAGCCGCAGCGCCACTGCGGTGCGCAACTCACGTTCGCTACCGGCGTGTTTTTCGGAAAGCGCTTTAAGGTCGGCGACGATCGCTGCCGTGTCGATGAGCTCGACGGCGGCGCGCGGCGATCGTTCGGTGTCCAGCATCGCGATTACATATCGGAGCACCGGCGCACTGTCATCGTAGGCGGAAGCGCCGCGTTGAATGCCGGCGTGCCGCCAGGGACCGGATGAAGACGATAATTCCACGATTTTGATATTATATAGTAGTTATTTTCAATTGACGCTGTTCAGGCTGTATTCTAGAGAATGAATATAGCGCCGATTTGAGCGAGCAGCTTGCGGGCGCTGAACAAATGCCGCTAAAGCGCGGGGCCCGCCCCGTCGTCTCGCGTATGGGCGGGCGTAAAAATCCCGCCTCCAACTTGGAGGTTGATCATGCTCACACGTCGTTCCTTGCTCGGCAGCGCCATCGGCGCCGGCCTGACGCCGCTCGTCGCCCGGCACGCCCGCGCCGCCGACAAGCCGAAGGAGATCCGCATCGATTGGGCGACCTACAATGCGGTCTCCATGGTGCTCAAGGACAAGGGCCTCCTTGAGAAGGAATTCGCCAAGGACGGCATCAGCGTCGTCTGGGTGCAGACCCTGGGCTCCAACAAGGCGCTGGAATTCTTGAACGCCGGCTCGATCGATTTCGGCTCGACCGCCGGTTCCGCGGCGCTGCTCGCCCGGATCAACGGCAATCCGATCAAATCAATCTACATCTTTTCGCGGCCCGAGTGGACCGCGCTGGTCACGCGCAAGGACACCGCGATCAACAAAATCGAGGATCTCAAGGGCAAGCGCGTCGCAGTGACCCGCGGCACCGATCCTCACATCTTCCTGGTGCGCGCGCTGCTGTCGGTCGGCTTGAGCGAGAAGGACATCCAGCCGGTGCTGCTGCAGCATCCCGACGGCAAGACCGCGCTCATCCGCGGCGACGTCGATGCCTGGGCCGGCCTCGATCCGATGATGGCGCAGGCGCAGATCGAAGACGGCGCGCGGCTGTTCTACCGCAACAAGGCCGCCAATACCTGGGGCATCCTCAATTCGCGCGAGGACTTCCTGAAGGAGTATCCGGACCTGACCAAGCGCGTGCTCGCGGTGTACGAGGAGGCGCGCAAATACTGCCTCGCCAACTACGACGACGAAAAACGCGTCTTCATCGACGTCACCAAGCTGCCCGGCGCGGTCGTCGACATCCAGCTCAAGGAGCGCACCGAGCTGACATTCAACCGCATCGGCGCCGAGCAACGCGACTCGATCCTGCAGGCCGGCATCGCCTTGCAAAAGGCCGGCGTCATTCCGGCCAATGTCGATGTGAAGCAGACGCTCGACGATCTCGTCGACGACCGCTACGTCGGTGCTTGACCGTCATTGCGAGCGCAGCGCAGCAATCCAAGGCCGAACCTCCCTCGGAATTGCTTCGTCGCGGAGCTTGTCATCGGGCCGGGCCACTTCGGCCCGGACCCGTTGGCTCCTCGCAATGACGCAACGGCGGCCTCCCACCACATTGCTTTTGCGGCAAGCACTATGTCTCCTCCAACAATGACCCTCGCCGGCGATCGCGCCAAAGAGTTGCTGTCGCAGCCGGCTACGCCACAAAACCTGGCGCGGCTGGTGCGGCCGATGCTCGGCCTGGTGCTACCGGTGACGCTCGCCGTGCTGTGGGAACTCATCGTGCGCATGGGTTGGGCAACCGGCCGGCTGGCGCCGCCGCCGTCGGTCGTCTTCGCGACTTTCGTCGATTTGGCGCGTACCGGAGAACTGCAGCGGCATACGCTGGTGACGCTGTGGCGGGTCGGCGCCGGCTTCGGCATCGGCGTCGCCGCCGCGACCTGCATCGGCGCCGCCGCCGGCTATTCGGCCACGGTGCGGCGCCTGGTCGATCCGAGCATCCAGGGCCTGCGCGCCATCCCGTCGATCGCCTGGGTGCCGCTGTTCATTCTCTGGCTTGGCATTTTTGAAGCGTCGAAGGTGACGCTGATCGCAGTCGGCGTGTTCTTTCCGGTCTATCTCGGCCTGATGAGTGCGATCCAATCGGTCGACCGCAAGCTGGTCGAAGTCGGCCGCGCCTTCCGGCTGACCGACTTCGCCATGGTGCGCCGGATCCTGATGCCGGCGGTGCTGCCGGCCTACGTGATTTCGCTGCGTTCGGGTCTCGGGCTCGGCTGGATGTTCGTCATCGCCGCCGAGCTGATGGGCGCCTCCGAAGGGCTCGGCTATCTGTTGATCGACGGCCAGCAGCTCGGCAAGCCGGCCGAGATCGTCGCCGCCATCGTCGCCTTCGCCATCGTCGGCAAGGTGACCGATTGGCTGATCGTGCTTGCCGCGTCGCCGTTCCTGCGTTGGGAAGACGTGGTGAGGCAGGACTGAAGCATGATCCTGAAAAGTGGATACCGATTTTCGGATACGATCATGCGCCAACTAAGAATCTGACTCGATGCTTTCCCTCGACCGCGTCGGCAAGACCTATCCCAAAGGCGTGCACGCGCTTGGCGGCGTCACGCTCGACGTCGAGCTCGGCGAGATCGTCGCCGTGATCGGCGGCTCCGGCTGCGGGAAATCGACCTTGCTGCGCGCCATCGCCGGACTCGATCCGCCGAGCGAAGGCGCCGTGGTGCTCGATGGCGAGCGCATCACCGCGCCGCATGAAAAGATCGGCATCATCTTTCAGGAGCCGCGGCTGCTGCCGTGGCTCAAGGTCGCCGACAATGTCGGCTTCGGGCTCGGCAATCTGCCGAAGGCGGACCGCGCCGCGCAGATCGCCACGGCGCTGCGGCGCGTCGGGTTGACCGACAAGGCGTCGGTGTGGCCGCGCGAACTGTCCGGCGGCCAAGCGCAGCGGGTCGCCATTGCGCGGGCACTGGTGCCGCGGCCGGAAGTGCTGCTGCTCGACGAGCCGTTCTCGGCGCTCGATGCCTTCACCCGCACCGATCTGCAAGACCACCTGCTCGATCTGTGGGCCGATGCCAAGCCGACGCTGATCCTGGTGACCCACGATGTCGACGAGGCTATCGTGCTCGCCGACCGGGTCATGGTGATGCGCCCGCGCCCCGGCCGCATCTTCGACGAGATCGAGGTCGATCTGCCGCGGCCGCGCGACCGCCAGTCCGCCGCGTTCGATTTCGTCAAGCGTCGCGTGCTGGCGGCGCTCGATCGCTCGCTCAACCGGGCGCCGACCGGCGCCGAGGGCGAGCCGAAAGCCGCCGCCGGCGCGGCTTTATGGTGGTGACGGTAGACGGACGACGGATGACAGACGACAGATTTCACCCTATCTGTCCTCCGTCGTCCGTCCTCTGTCGTCTATAACGCCGTGTCGTCGCTTGCCAGAAAGGACTTTCACATGGACGCCGCCGGGCTGCGCGCGCTGCAGGCGCCGATCAAGGAACGCTACAAGGCCGATCCCAAGGCCGGCTTGATCACGCTCAAAGCCAACGGCGCCATCGACGACGCCAACATCGCCTGCAAGGTCGAGACCGGCCGGGCGCTGGCGGTCGCGGGCCTGCATCCGGCCACCGGCGGCTCCGGCATGGAATTGTGCTCGGGCGACATGCTGCTCGAAGCGCTGGTGGCCTGCGCCGGCGTCACGCTCAAGGCGGTCGCCACCGCGATCGACGTGCCGCTCAAATCCGGCGCGGTGTTCGCCGAGGGCGATCTCGATTTCCGCGGCACGCTCGGCGTCGCCAAAGACGCGCCGGTCGGCTTCGCGCAAATCCGCCTGCGCTTCGACGTCGACACCGACGCGCCGCAGGACAAGCTCGATCAACTGCTCAAGCTCACCGAACGTTACTGCGTCGTCTACCAGACGATAAAAAGCGGACCGTCGGTCGAGGTAAGCCTGAAACGAAAAAGCTAGCCGCTTTCTTCCGCTTGCAGGCCCCGGCCGCGCCTCATTCAGGCCGCGCCGTATCTCACCTTGGTGGACTCCATGTCTCCCGAACTCGTCTTCTGGTATGAGCTCGCGCTCAAGATGGCGCTGACGGCGACCATCGTCGTCATCGTCTCGGTCACAGTCGAGCGCTCCGGGCCGTTCATCGGCGCGTTAATCGCGGCGCTGCCGACCGCGGCCGGCGCCGCCTACATCATTCTCGCCTTCGAGCATCCGCCCGGATTCATCGCCGCCGGCGCCGTTGGCAGCGCCGCGGCAACGGCGGCAGTGTCGATCTTCTGCCTGGTCTACGCGGTGTTGGCGCAGCGCCATGGCCTGGTGCTGAGCCTCGGCGTCGCCGTCGTGCTCTGGTTCGCCGCCGCGGCGGCGCTGCGGCTGAACACCTGGACGCCGCTGACGGCGACAATCCTCAACCTCGTCGTGTTCGGCATCACGGTGCCGCTGAGCTGGCAGTACCGCACCTCCGGCCCGCCGGCGCGATTTTTGCGCACGCCGTACGATATTCCGCTGCGCGCCGTCACTGCCGCGATCGTGGTCGCGGTGGTGACCACGGCGAGCCACAGCATCGGCTCGTTCGCCTCCGGCGTGTTCGCGGTGTTTCCGATCGTGATGGGCTGTTCGATCGTCATCCTGCATCCGCGCGTCGGCGGCGTCGCCTCGGCGAGCATGATGGCGCATGCGCAGATCGCCCTGAACGGGCTGTGGCTCGGCTTTGTAGCTTTGCATTATCTGGTCGCGCCCGTCGGCGTGTGGTGGGCCTATGTGCTCGCGCTTGCGGTCTGCATCGGCTGGAGCGTGCTGCTGTGGCTGATCCGCTCGCGCAAATGGCTGGCGTAGTGGTAGCCCGCATGAGCGAGGCGAGATGCGGGGAACAACGCGCGACCTTTGTCCCGGATGTCGCTTCGCGCATCCGGGCTACGACTTGGTTTTCGCGAGCTGCGCCTTGAGCGCATAAAGCGCTTCGAGCGCGTCGCGCGGCGACATTTCGTCCGGATGCAGCGCCGCGAGCGCTGCGACGAGCGCGTCGTCACGCTGCGGCGCAGCGGGCGCAGGACGTGCGGCGGCGAACAACGGCAGGTCGTCGATCAGCTTGTGCGCCGGCGAGGTGCGATCCTCCGCCTCGAGCTGCGCCAGCACCAGCTTGGCGCGCTCGATGACGCTCGCCGGAAGTCCGGCGAGCTTCGCCACCTGAATGCCGTAGGAGCGGTCGGCGGCGCCGGGCACGACCTCGTGCAGGAACACGACGTCGCCATGCCATTCCTTCACCCGCATGGTGGCGTTGTGCAGCCGCGGCAGCTTTGCCGAGAGTGCGGTCATCTCGTGGAAATGCGTCGCAAACAGCGTGCGGCAGCGGTTGCTCTCGTGCAGATGCTCGATGGTGGCCCAGGCGATGGAGAGGCCGTCGAAGGTCGCAGTGCCACGGCCGATTTCGTCGAGGATCACCAGCGCCCGCTCGCCGGCCTGGTTGAGGATCGCCGCGGTCTCGACCATCTCGACCATGAAGGTCGAATGGCCGCGGGCGAGATCGTCGGCGGCGCCGACGCGGGAGAACAGCCGGTCGACGACGCCGATATGGGCGGAGCGCGCCGGCACGAAGCTGCCCATCTGGGCGAGCACCGCGATCAGCGCATTCTGGCGCAGGAAGGTCGACTTGCCCGCCATGTTGGGGCCGGTGACGAGCCAGATTTTTCCGGCCTCCACCGCTTCCTCCCTCGCTTGCCGGGAAGGGTAGGGCGGGGCCGGCGGAGACAGATCGCAGTCGTTGGCGACGAACGGACCGCCATCACGGCCGACCGCCTGCTCGACCACGGGATGCCGGCCGCCCACGATGACGAAGTTGAGGCTACCGTCGACCTCGGGCCGGACGTAGTCGCGCTCGACCGCCAGCGCCGCCAGCGCCACCACGGCGTCGACCGCGGCAAGCGCTTCCGCCGCCTGCTTGATCGCGACGCTCGCCGCGGCGACGCGTGCGGTGAGGCGATCGAAAATCTCGAATTCCAGCGCCAGTGCGCGGTCGGCGGCGGTCGCGATCTTGGCTTCGAGCTCGCCGAGCTCCGTGGTGGTGAAGCGCACCTGGCCGGCCAGCGTCTGGCGATGGATGAAGGTGGCGTTGAGCGGCGCAGCGAGAAGCTTTTCGCCGTGCTGCGCGGTGACGTCGACGAAATAGCCGAGCACGTTGTTGTGCCGGATCTTCAGCGATTTGATGCCGGTGGTCTCGGCGTAGCGCACCTGCAAGGCGGCGATGACGCGGCGCGACTCGTCGCGCAGCGCCCGCGCCTCATCGAGCGCCGCCTCGTAGCCGCCCCGGACGAAACCGCCGTCGCGGCGGAATACCGGCAGTTCGTCGGCCAGCGCCTGCTGCAGTTCCGTGGCGATGGCGGCATCGGGCCGGCGCAACGCGGCGATTGCGCCGGCGAGGTCGCGCGGCACTTCGGCCGGCGCGGCAAGGCGGGCGGAAAATTCCGCCGCGGCGAAAATGCCGTCGCGAATGGCGGCGAGGTCGCGCGGCCCGCCACGGCCGACCACGGTCCGCGCCAAGGCGCGCGCCAGATCCGGCACCTGTTTGAGCCGGCCGCGCAACTCGCTGCGCAGCGCACTGTCGGCGACGAAGGCGGCTACCGCATCGAGCCGGTGCGCGATCTCGGCGGGATCGGTCAGCGGCGCCGCAAGGCGTTGCGCCAGCAGCCGCGAGCCCGCCGCCGTCACCGTGCGGTCGATCGCCGCCAAAAGCGAGCCGCGCCGTTCGCCGCCGAGCGTCCGGGCAAGCTCGAGATTGCTGCGCGTCGCCTGGTCGATGGCGAGGGTAGCGCCGGCGGCCTCGCGCACCGGCGGCGACAGCGGCGGCCGCTTGCCGATCTGGGTGCGTTCGATATAGGTCACCGCCGCCGCTGCGGCGGTCAGCTCGATGCGCGAGAACGCGCCGAACGACGCAGTGGTGGCGACGGCGAAGAACGACGCCAGCCGGCGCTCTGCGGTGGCGCCGTCGAACACGTCGCGGGTCAGCGGCGTCACCGCCGGTAGCCCGCGCAGATAGGGCGCAAGCTCGGCGTCGGAATAAAGCGAATCCGCGACGATGACCTCGCCCGGCTCGATGCGCGCTACCGCCGCCGGCAAGCCGGCGCGGTCGCATTCGGCGACATTGAACTCGCCGGTGGAAATATCGATCCAGGCCAGCGCCAAGCGGTCTTCGGTGGACGAGGCGCGGGAGCGCGCGATCGCCAGCAGATAATTGTTGCGTCGGGCGTCGAGCAGCGAATCTTCGGTCAACGTCCCTGAGGTGACGAGCCGCACGACGTCGCGGCGCACCACGCTCTTGGCGCCGCGTTTCCTGGCCTCGGCCGGGTCTTCGAGCTGCTCACAGACCGCGACGCGGTGGCCGTGGGCGATCAGCCGGTGCAAATATTCGTCGGCGCGCTCGATCGGCACGCCGCACATCGGAATGTCGCGGCCCAGATGCTTGCCGCGCTTAGTCAGCACGATGCCGAGCGCGCGGGACGCCACTTCGGCATCGTCGAAGAACAGCTCGTAGAAATCGCCCATCCGGTAGAACAACAGGCAGTCGGGATTGGCCGCCTTGATCTCGATGTACTGCTCCATCATCGGCGTCACGCGCCCGGCTTCGTCGGGCATCTTGGGCGCGACGCGCCCGGCCGCTTCGGCAGCGGGCTCCGATAGCTCGGTCACGATCGGGCGTGCGGGTTCCATGGCCAATTGCCTTAGCAGATGGCTCGCCGGCTTTCATCGGCCGGGTGGCGCGCCTCCGCACGCGGGGAGAGATGAATTTTTACTTCACCAGCTTCTTGCCGGTGACCGCCTCGAGGTTTTTGTAAAAAACCTTGTCGGCGGTCGCCTTGTCCATCTTCAGCTTGTCGAGGATGCGCAAGGTCTCGCGCGGATACATGGTGCCGCCTTCCGGGTCGAACGGGCAGTCGGAGGCGAACACGATCTTGTCGATCGGAAAGAACTCCATGCCGCATTTGGTCGCCGGCTCGGCGGTGAAGGCGGCGGTGTCGGCCCAGAAATCGTTCTTGAAGTAATCGAGCGGCCGCTTGTTCAGGCTTTTGCGTAGCGAGACGTAGTCCTCGTCGGTGCTGCGGTTGCCCATCACGTCGTTGCCCGGGCCGAGCCGGCCTTCCAGCATTGGCACGATGCCGGCGAAGTGGTGGGTGATGATCTTCAGGTTCGGGTGGGTGTCCATGATCTTGGAATAGACCAGCCGCAGCATGGCGGCGGCGGTCTCGTAGGACCAGCCGATGGTCCACCAGATTTCGTAGAGCGACTTGGCCTCGGCCTCCGGATAATCCGGCGTCTCGGCGCCGCGCGCCGGATGGAGCCAGATCGGCGCACCGAGCTCGTTCATCTTCTTCCAGAACGGGCGGTATTCCGGCCGGTCGATCGGCTTGCCGGCAACGTTGGTGTAGATCTGCACGCCGAGCGCGCCGTTCTTCATGGCACGGTCGGCTTCGGCGACGCCGGCGTCCGGCGCGGCGAGCGACACCTGCGCCACCCAGCCGGGGAAGTGATCCTTCTCCTTGGCGATCAGCTCGGCGAAGCCGTCATTGATGATCTTGCAGAACTCGTCGACGTCCTTAGGCGACTTGGCGAAGCGCTCGATCGGCGGCTGCGGATAGGACAGGATTTGCTGATAGTCCTTGTGGCCGTCGACGATCTTCTTGCGCACGTCGAGGTCGAACAACGCCGGCAGCGAGCGGATGCGCTTGCCCATGTCCTTGTAGTTGCCGGCGACCTCGTTGAGCTTGTCGAAGAATTTCTTCGGAAAAAAGTGGGTGTACGCATCGACCCGCATGGACGTCTCTCCCTTGATGGCCGCAAGCTTCTAGCACACCGGAAGGCTGGACCGGCAAGCCGTGGACGGCGGCCCTTCAGGCTCCGCCATGCGTCAGGCGCGCAACCACCTCGGCGGGGATCGCCTGCGACTTTATGCGCTTCGGATCGGCCGGGTCGCGCACCACCCAGACCCGCGTCTCGGTGCCCTCGACCGCCAACGCGCCCTGGTTGGTCAACTTGTGCTCGAGCCTGAAGCTCGACCTGCCGATCTCGACAAGCTTGGTCTCGATCGAAACCTCGTCGCCGAACCGCGTCGGCAGCCGGAACTTGGCCCGCGTCTCCGCCAGCGGGTGGCCCATGAAGTCATAGGCCCTCAGATACTCGATCTTCTTCATGCCGAGCGCGCGTTCGAGCAGCATCGTGGTCGAGACGTCGAAGAAGTCGAAATAACGCGCGTAGAAAATAATGCCGGCGGGGTCGCAGTCGCCCCATTCGACGCGCGTGGTGCGGATGTGGCTGAACATCAGGGGACGGACGACGGACGACAGACGACGGATTGAAAATGTCCGGATATCTTCGATAGCCCGCTTATCATCTGCCCTCCGTCGTCTGTCGTCCGTCGTCTGTCATCTGGGCGCCATGCGCAGCGCGCCGTCGAGGCGGACGACTGCGCCGTTGAGGTAGCGGTTCTCGATCATGTGGCGGACCAGATCGGCATATTGCGACGGCTGGCCGAGCAGCTTTGGGAACGGCACCGAGACGGCGAGGCTTTGTTGCGCGGCTTCCGGCAGCGCGTGCAGCATCGGGGTGGAGAAAATCCCGGGCGCGATGGCGTTGACGCGAATGCCGAACTGGGCGAATTCGCGCGCCGCCGGCATCACCAGCGCCACCACGCCGCCCTTCGATGCCGCGTAGGCCGCCTGGCCGATCTGGCCCTCGTAGGCGGCGACCGATGCGGTGCAGATGACGATGCCGCGCTCGCCGTCCTGCATCGGCTCGACGTCCTGCATCGCGGCCGCGGCGAGCCGCATGGCGTTGAAGGTGCCGATCAGGTTGATCGAGATGACGCGCTCGAAGTCGGCGAGCGGCATCGGCCCGTCGCGGCCGACGATGCGCTTGGCCGGGCCGATGCCGGCGCAGTTGACGAGGATGCGGGCGATGCCGTGATCGGCCTTGGCCTTGGCGAAGGCGGCTTCGGTGGCAGCAGCGTCGGTGACGTCGCAGGTAACCGCGATGCCGTCGATGTCGATCGCGACCTCGGCCGCGGCCTTATGATTGACGTCGAAGATCGCCACCTTGGCGCCGGCCGCGGCGAGCATCCGCGCGGTGGCGGCGCCGAGCCCCGAGGCGCCGCCGGTCACGATCGCGGCATGTCCTTTGATGTCCATGGTCAGCTCATGTTTCGGATGGAAGGGTCATGTCCCGGCGACGATGACGTGGGCGGGAGGCGGTTCGGCGTAGAGGTCTTCGACCAAGGCGGCGCGATTTGCAAGCACCGCGCGCTGGTTGATGGAGCCCTTGTCGGTCATTTCGCCGATGTCGAGCGACGGCAGCTCGGCGAGCAGGGCGGCGCGGCGGATGCGGTTCGACGTGCCGCTCGAGGTCCGCATCAGCTTGTCGAGCAGGCGCTTGAATTCGTGGCGCACGCCGGCGTCGGCGAGCACGGCCGCGACCGGCGCGTCGGCGGCGAGACTTGGCGCCAGCTTGCGGCAGGCATCGGCATCGGGAAACACCAACGCGGTGATGGCGTCACGGTCGGCGCCGGCCAACACCACGTCGCGGACGAAGGGCGCGAAATGCGCGATGAACGCGCCACGCAGCGGCCCGACGCTGACCCAGGTGCCGGTGGCGAGCTTGAAGTCCTCGGCAAGGCGGCCATCGAACATCAAGCCCTTGGCCGGGTCGGCCGGATCGGCAAACTTCACCGCGTCGCCGATCTTGTAGAAACCTTCGTCGTCGAAGGCATCGGCCGTGAGCTGCGGCGCCTTGTAGTAGCCGGGCGTGATATTGGCGCCTTTGAGCCGGCATTCGAGCTTGCCGTCGCGCGGCACGAGCTTCATCTCCACGCCGGGCAGCGGCAGGCCGATATTGCCGGCGCGTTCCGATTGCCACGAGCAGGCAACCGCGGCCGGCGCGGTCTCGGTCGAGCCGAGACTCGACAGGAACGTGATGCGCTCGCCGGTGGTCTCGACCCCAAGGCGCTGGATCGCATCGAGCACGTGCTGCGACAGGCCGGCGCCGGCATAGAACATCACCTTCAGCCGGCTGAAAAATGTCTCGCGCATCGCGCGGTCGGCTTCGAGATACGGCAGCAGCATCTCGAAACCCTTCGGCACGTTGAAATAGACGTTGCACGGCACGTCGCGCAGATTGCGCGCGGTGGTTTCGATGGCGCCGGGCAGCGGCTTGCCGTCGTCGATATAAAGCGAGCCGCCGTTTTCCAGCACGAGATTGAAATTGTGATTGCTGCCGAAGGTGTGGTTCCACGGCAACCAGTCGACGATCACCGGCGGCTCGTCAGCGACGAACGCGAGGCCGGCGCGGATCATCGCCTGGTTGGCGCACAGCATGAGCTGGGTGTTGATCACGCCCTTGGGCTGGCCGGTCGAGCCGGAGGTGAACAGGATTTTGGCGACGGTGTCGGGACCGACTGTCGCATGGGCCGCAGCGACGGCCGACGTCGGCGGCGTGCCGGTCAGTTCTGCAAACAGCGTCGCCGGCCGGTTGGGCGGCGGATTGGCGGTAACGACGGCTTCGACGCCTGGCGGCACGGCTGCGGCGATCGCGCGCGCGAACGCGATGCCGCTCGCGGCAAAAACGAGGCCGGGTGCCAAAACCGCGATGATGGTTTTGAGCTTGCCGAAATCTTTCGATAGCAGCGAGTAGGGCACCGAGATCGGCGCATAGGGAATGCCGACATGCATCGCCGCGAGGCCGAGCAAAGCGTGCTCGATATCGTTGCCGGAAAGGATGGCGATCGGGCGCTCGGCGGACAAGCCACGCGCCAGCAATGCCGCGGCGATGGCGCGGACTTTGCCCAAAGCGTCGGCGTAGGTCAGCGTGCGCCAGGCGCCCGATGCGTCGCGTTGCGCCAAAAAGACTCGGGCCGGCGCCGCGCTTGCCCAATGCACGAGGCGTTCGGTGAGGTTTTGCGCGTACGGCGCCAGGGGGTGCGGCGAACGCAACACGATGATGCCGTCGGTCCGGCGCTCGACCACGACGTCGGGCGCGCCGAGCCGCACCGGCCGCAGCGGCGGCAGACGTTGCTCCGAGCCGGTCGTGGCCGAGGCGAGGGTCATGGCCTAGCTGCGCGCGACCTTGGGGCCGCGCTTTTCCAGGAACGCCTTCATGCGCGCTTTCGCCTCCTCGTCGGCCTGGGCGATAGCGGCGGTGAGCGCTTCGGTGGCAAAGCCGGTGGCCGGATCGCCCCGCGCGATGCGCGGCAGCACGTGCATCACGGCGTAGTTGCTGAACGGCGCATTGCCGGCGATCTTTTGCGCAAGCTCGAGGCCTTTGGCGAAACCGGCGCCGTTGTCGACGAGATAATGGGTGAGCCCGATCGCCTGGCCTTCCTCGGCGGACAGCGCGCGGCCGGTCAGCATCATGTCCATCATGCGCGCGGTGCCGATGAGCGGCGGCAGCCGCACCGAGCCGCCGCCGCCGAGGAAAATGCCGCGGCTCGTCTCCGGCAGCGCATAGAACGCGGACCGCTCCGCGACCCGGACGTGGCACGCCGCGGCGATTTCGAGCCCGCCGCCGACCACGGCGCCGTGGAGCACCGCAACCGCCGGCACCTTGCCGAACTCGATCTTCTCGAAGACGCGATGCCAGAACCGCGAATGCTCGACGCCGGCGACCACGTCGAGCTCGCCAAGTTCCGCAAGGTCGAGACCGGCGCTGAAATTGCCGCCTTCGCCGGCCAGCACCACGGCGCCGATGCCGTCGGGGATCGCGGCAAAGAACGCTTCGATGCCGAGCACGGTGGCATCATCGAGCGCGTTGCGCTTGTCCGGGCGATTGAGCTTGAGCACCGCGACGGCACCGTGCCGCTCGGCGCGCAGCGTCGGCGGCAGGGCGGCGAACTCGGCGGATGATGCGGGCCCGGTCATAGGTAGCCTGACGATAACCGGCGCCATTTGACCCTGTCCGCCGTGCCCCGTAAATAGCGTCAATCAGGGCAGAACGACCAGGGAGCGCCCGATGCGAGAGGTCTTCATCTGCGATGCCGCGCGCACCGCGATCGGCCGCTACGGCGGCGCGCTCGCCAAGGTGCGCA
>JASHQO010000093.1 GCA_030039105.1 Xanthobacteraceae bacterium | reverse complement strand
CACTTCGACGGAAACAGCGCGAACTGCAGTTGGATTTCCGCCGCGCGCGCGAAATCCTTGGCGATAAAAGCGTCGATGACCTGACGGGCAATCTCGCAGCCGGGCGGCGGCATGGTGGCGCCGGAGCCGCCGAGCTCGAGCGTCGCCAGCAGCATCTGCATGGTGGTGAAATAGCGGGCGTGGCCGGCACGATCGATCTCGACGATCAGCCGCGACACCCGGGCCAGATCGCGCGAGCTTTCCTTGATTAACTGCACGTTGGGCAGTTTGGCGAGCGCAATGGTGTCGGCAATGGAGACCTCGGCGCCCGGCCCCGGATTGAGATAGAGCGTGACCGGCAGCTTGGTCTCGCGGCCGATCGCCTCGAAATAGGCGATGAGGTCGGCTTGCGTCGGCGGACCGGCGAACGGCCGCAGCGGCGCCAGGAGCTGCACGGCGGCGGCGCCGTGGCGCTCGGCGTCGTGAGCGAGCTCGATCGCGGTCTTGAACGTCGGGTGCGAGATGCCGACCATCACCGGCACGCGGCCGTCGACGCACGCGATGGTGCGGTGGATCAGCGCCTTGCGCTCGGCGAAGCTGAGATAGGTGTATTCCTGGGTCTCGACGCCGGCGGCGACCACCATGGTGGCGCGGCAATCGTCGATCGCATAATCGATCTGGCGCTTGAGCGCGGCTTCGTCAACGGTTTGATCCGCCGTAAACGGCGTCAGCGGGGCGACGATCAGTCCGGGCGTCGGCATGATGCTGTTTCCTTTTCGCGGCCGCGAGGCGCCGCCGCGCACCGACGTTAGCCCATCAGCATCACCGGTTCACGGCCAATCAGGCGGGCCAGCGAGCGCAGCCGGTTGAGCACCCGCTCGCCGGCCAGCGCGGCGTAGGAGTTGGGCAGGTGCAGCGCCAGGCGGTGCCGCTCCACCGCGAGCTTGGTCTTGACCAGAACATTGGGCATCGCCGCCGACACCACGTAAGCCAGCCGCAGCGCCGCGCCGAGCACGCGGGCGCGATCCAGCATCCGCGTCGAGACCAGCTCGCGCAGCCGCGGCGACAGCTCGTCATCCATCACCAGGCCGACATGGCGGAAGAACACCGCCAGCGCCAGGTAGGCGCGGCCGGCATGATCGATGCCGCCGAAGCCGCCATGCGCGATGATGTTGAGCGACTGCTCGCCGCGGTAGTCGGGATGAGCGCGCCAGCCGATGTCGCCAAGCAGGCACGCGGCGTGACGCAGCCGGCGCTCCTCGGCGGTCTCTTCGAGCCCGGAGGTCGCCATGAAGCGGTCGGTCCAAAGGATCAGCTCCTCGCCGTGCCGCGGCGAGCGCGAGCGCAGCAGGTTGAGATTGCGCGCTGCCTCGATCAACGGATCCTTCTGCTGGTCCTTCTGGCCGAGCATCGAGTACAGCAGCCCCTCGCGCACACCGAGCGCCGAGAACACCACCTGTCGCGGCCGGCCGACGCGCAAAATGTATTCCAGCACCAGCGCCGCGTACGGCAGCAACGGCCGCCGCGCGTTGTTCACCACGTCGATATTGGACAGCGAGTTGACGTCGACGCGGTGCACCAGCTTGGCGAATTCGAGCGCGTTCTCGGCCGGGATGGCGTAGCCGTGCATCACGTGCAGCGGATAGCCGGTCTGCCACATGTGCAGCCGCGCCAGCGAACGCCACGTGCCGCCGACGGCATAGAAGGTGCGCCCCTCGCAGCCCTTGAGTATCGACAGCCCGCCCAGGCTCTTCTTGACGAACTTTTCCGCCTTCTTGAGCGACCGCGACGAGATGTCGGCCAGCGCCAGGCCGCCGAGCGGCCGGGTCAGGCCGTCGCGCGCGCGGATGCCGCGGATGTCGACCAGCTCCAGCGAGCCGCCGCCGAGGTCGCCGACGATGCCGTCGGCGCGATGCACGCCGGCGATGACGCCGAGTGCGGTCAGCTCGGCCTCGCGCGAGCCGGACAGAATCTCGATCTCGGTGCGCAGGATGCGTTCGGCGGCACGGATGAAGGCGCGGCCGTTCTTGGCGTCGCGGCAGGCCGCGGTGGCGACCGCATGGGCCTGCTTCACCCCCATGCGTTCGCATAGCGCGCGAAAGCGCTTGAGCGTCGCCAAGGCATGCTCCACCGCGTCGACGGCAAGCAGTCCCGTGGATTGCACCTCGCGGCCGAGCCCGCACAGCGCCTTCTCGTTGAACAGCTCGGTCGGGCTGCGCGTCATTCCCTCGTAGACCACGAGGCGCACCGAGTTCGAGCCGATGTCGACGACCGCGATCGGCGGACCGTCATCGAGGCGTCCTTGAGCGTCGAGCGTGGCGCGTTTCATTGGTAAAAACGGCTTCGGTTGACGGTCAGGCGGATCGAGCCGCCCGTGGCCCAAGCGTGGCCCAAGCGTGGCACATGCGCGAACCATGCGCGAACCAAGCGTAGGCGACGATGCGAGCCGGCTAAAGTCCCGGTGCGGCCGCGCCGGCCGTGTCCACCGTAAGCACGATTCGCCGGTGAATCACACCCGCTCCGACCGGTGCCGCAGGCGCGGGATGGGCTCTTTCTGCGATTTACCGCGGCCGGACAGGCTCGGATTGGTCATGAAATAGGTGTGGGCATTGAAGCCCTCCTCGCCGGGCGCCGGCTTGACGCGCCGCGACGTGCCGTCGGCGAGCAGTTGCCAGCTCTGCTCGTTGTCCTTCAGGTTCGCCACCATGATCTGATCGAGCACCTGCTCGTGGACGGTCGGATTGAGGATCGGGCACAGCGCCTCGACGCGGCGGTCGAGATTGCGCGGCATCAGGTCGGCGGACGAGATGTAGACCGCGGCCTTGGCGTGCGGCAGGGCGTGGCCCGAGCCGAAGCAATAGATGCGGCCGTGCTCGAGAAAGCGGCCGACGATGGATTTGACGCGGATATTGTCGGACAGGCCGGGCACGCCCGGGCGCAGGCAGCAGATGCCGCGCACCACGAGATCGATCGGCACGCCGGCGCCCGAGGCCCTGTACAGCCCGTCGATGATGTCGGGATCGACCAGCGCGTTCATCTTCATCCAGATGCCGGACGGCTTGCCGGCCCTGGCGTTGGCAATCTCTTCTTCGATGTGGGCGTGGATGCGCTTGCGCAAGGTCAGCGGCGACACCGCCATGCGATGCAGCTCGGTCGGCTCGGCATAGCCGGTGACGAAGTTGAAGACCTGCGCCGCGTCGTTGGCGATCACCGGATCGGAGGTGAAGAACGACAGGTCGGTGTAGATGCGCGCCGTCACCGGATGATAGTTGCCGGTGCCGACGTGGCAGTAGGAGACGAGCTCGGTGCCCTCGCGGCGCACGACGAGCGACAGCTTGGCGTGGGTTTTGAGCTCGATGAAGCCGTACACCACCTGCACGCCGGCGCGCTCCAGGTCGCGCGCCCAGCGGATGTTGGCCTCCTCGTCGAAGCGCGCCTTGAGCTCGACCACCGCGGTGACCGACTTGCCGGCCTCGGCGGCGTCGGCAAGCTCCCTGATGATCGGCGAATTGGCCGAGGTGCGGTACAGCGTCTGCTTGATCGCGACCACGTCGGGATCGCGCGCCGCCTGCTGCAGGAAATTCACCACCACGTCGAACGATTCGTAAGGGTGGTGGACGATGAAATCCTTCTGCCGGATCGCTGCGAAGCAATCGCCGCCGTGATCGCGGACGCGCTCCGGATAGCGCGGCGCATAGGGCACGAATTCGAGATCGGGCCGGTCGAGCCTGGAAAGCTGCGCCATCTCGTCGAGCGCCAGCACGCCGTCGACCTTGGACACGCTTTCGTCGGTGGCGCCGAGCGCGCGCTGCACGAAGCGCTGCAATTCCGGCGGCATGCCGGCCTCGATGTCGAGGCGGATCACGCTGCCGCGGCGGCGGCGCTTGAGCGCGGTCTCGAACAGCCGCACCAGGTCTTCGGCTTCTTCGAGGATTTCCACTTCGGAGTCGCGGATGACGCGGAACGCGCCGACGCCCTTCACCGCGTAGCCGGGGAACAGCTTGCCGATGAACAGCGAGGTGGCGCCCTCGATGGAGATCAGCCGCACCTGAGTCGCTTGTTGGCTTCCTTGTTGGCTTCCTTGGCCGCCGTCGGCCGCCTGCGGCAGCCGCACGAAGCGCTCGATGCGGTTCGGCATGCGGATGAGCGCGTTCATCGCCTTGCCGTCCTTGGCGCGGGCGAGCTGCAGCGCAATCGAGAAGCCGAGATTGGGGATGAACGGGAACGGATGCGCCGGATCGACCGCAAGCGGCGTCAGCAGCGGAAACACGTGGGCGAGGAAATAGTCCTCGAGCCAGGCCTTCTCGGCCTTGGTGACGTCGGGCCCGTCGATCAGCACGATGCCGGCCTGGGCCAACAGCGCACGCAGCTCGCGCCACTGCGCCTGCTGGTCCTCGACCAGCAGCACCACCGCCTGGGCGATGCGGGCAAGCTGCTCGGCCGGCGTCAGCCCTTCCGGGCTCTTCTCGGCGATGCCGGCGCGAACCTGGGCGCCGAGACCGGCGACCCGCACCATGAAGAATTCGTCAAGGTTGTTGGCCGAAATCGACAGGAACTTCAGCCGCTCGAGCAGCGGATGGCCGCGATTGGCGGATTCCTCCAACACCCGGCGGTTGAAATTGAGCCAGGACAGTTCACGGTTGATGAACCGGTCCGGGCTCGATGCCAGATCGGAGAGCCGCGCAGCATCGCTCGGCTGCTGCCGGCGGACGGCAGAATCCATAGCGACGACAGTAGCTTGCCCACGGTCGGCCATGACCGCTTGGTGCTCCTCGCGTGCTATAGTCGCCATCCTTCGTTACGATCCGATGACACCGGCCCCCCGAAAATAAGGCGTCCGGATGACGGTCCACAAGCCCGCTGTGGGGGAATTGGTTTTCGCGCCGCAAACGGGCGCGCCTCAGGCGCCGTCGCGGAACAGCTCTGCGGCAAGCGCCCGCGTCGCCGGCCGCCCCAGGCGCAGCGCTTCGTTGTCGAGCCTGATGACCGCAGCGCGCGCCGCCGCATACGAGCGCTCGATGTGATTTGACAGATAATCGACGACGCTTTCGTTGAGCGCGAGCTGGCGGTCGGCGGCGAGCTTGACCATGACGGCGCGCAGGATGGCGTCGTCCGGCGGCCGCAGCGTCACCACCGGCATCGCCCGCAGCCGCGAGCCGACGTCGGCAATGACGATGGGCCAGGTCGCCGGCGCCGTCCGCGCGGTGAAGAGCAGATACGCGTTCTCCTCGCGTGCCAGGTTGATGAGGTGGAACAGCGCCCGCTCGTCGGCGATCTGCAACGCATTCTCGACGACCAGGGCGCCGGTGGCGAGGGCCGGACGCAGCCCCGCCTCGTCGAGCGCGTGCGCCGAGACGACACGGGCGCCGGCCGCAGCCGCCCAGATGGTGGCGAGATGCGTTTTGCCCGAGCCCTCGGGCCCGACCAGCGCGATGGCCTTGGCCGGCCAATCCGGCCAGCAATCGATCAGCGCCAGCGCATCGTCGTTGCAGGGGCCGGCGAGAAAATCCTCGCGCCCGTAGCTTTCGGCGTGATCGAGCGCCAGCGCCAACTGGCGCGGCGGCGCGGTTTTCGGCGGCGCGCCCGGCGTCATCGCGCGCTGCGGGCCGCGATCAGTGTCCCGCTCCGAACGAGTTCATGTGGCGCACCCATTCGGCGAGATAGAAGGCGACCGAGAGCAAGGTCAAGACCGCGACCAGCGCCATCATCGCCTTCGACACCAAGCCGAAATCCAAGCCGAACCCCTGCTCGGCCAGGATCAGCGCGGCAAGCACGATCTGCGCCGCGGTGTTCACCTTCGACACCGGCAACGGCCGGATCGGCATCGGCTTGCCGACCAGCCACGACAGCATGAAGGCGCCGATGATCATGATGTCGCGCGACACGACGAGGATGACGAGGAAGATCGGCAGCGAGCCGGCAATGCCGAGCGACACATAGATCGACACGATCAGCGCCTTGTCGGCCAACGGGTCGAGATAGGCACCGAGCTCGCTTTTCATGTGGAAACGCTTGGCCAAAAAGCCGTCGACGGCGTCGCTGACGCCGGCGGCTGCGAACAGCAAAAAGGCAATGCGCATGCCGCCCGAGGTGATCGCCCAGACCACGATCGGCACCAGCAGAATGCGTCCCAGCGTAATGAGATTTGGGATACTCAAACGCAGCCCCGGACTTCCCCAGCTCTCCCAAAGCTGTCCTCAATGGCGCCAATATACCGTCGCCCGCGCGCTTGCGCACCCCGCGATTGTGACGTAGGAGGCGCCGAACGCTCTCTCCCCGTTTGGGAGGCAAATTACCCGTCCGGTGGCTTTCGTGGATAAGGCGCGCTACGCGGCAGCCGGTGTCGATATCGACGCCGGCAACCGCATGGTGGAATTGATCAAGCCCCTGGTGCGCGCCACCGCGCGCGCCGGTGCCGACGCCGAGATCGGCGGCTTCGGCGGCCTGTTCGACCTCAAGGCTGCGGGCTACAGCGATCCGATCCTGGTCGCCGCCAATGACGGCGTCGGCACCAAGGTCAAGATCGCCATCGAGACCGGCCGCCACGACAGCATCGGCATCGACCTCGTCGCCATGTCCGTCAACGATCTCGTCGTGCAGGGCGCCGAGCCGCTGTTCTTTCTCGACTATCTCGCCTGCGGCAAGCTCGATCCCGAGGTCGGCGCCGAGATCGTCGCCGGCATCGCGGCGGCGTGCCGGGACAGCCGCTGCGCCCTGATCGGCGGCGAGACCGCGGAAATGCCGGGCGTCTATCAGCCCGGCGACTACGACCTCGCCGGCTTTGCCGTCGGCGCCGTCGATCGCGCAGCGCTGTTGCCGCGCCGGGACATCGTGCCGGGCGACGTGGTGATCGGCCTTGCCTCGACCGGCGTGCACTCGAACGGATTCTCCTTGGTGCGCCGCGTCGCCGCGACCGCCGGACTGACGTGGGACAAGCCGGCGCCGTTCGATCGCACGCAAACGCTCGGTGCGGCGCTGTTGACGCCGACGCGGCTCTACGTGCGCTCGTGCCTTGCCGCAAGCCGCGAGACCGGCGCGGTGAAGGCGCTCGCCCACATCACCGGCGGCGGCTTTGTCGACAATATTCCGCGCGTGCTGCCGGACGGGCTCGCGGTTGCCCTCGATCTCGGCCGCGTTCCGGTGCTGCCGGTGTTCAAATGGCTCGCCGCGGCCGGCCAGATCGGCGAAGCCGAGATGCTGCGCACCTTCAACTGCGGCATCGGCATGATCGCGGTGCTGGACAACAACGGCGCCGCGGCGGCGTGTGAGCGCTTTTCCGCACACGGCGAGACCGTCGTTGCGCTTGGCGAAATCGTCGCCGCCAACGGCGACAGCCGCGTCGGCTTTGGCGGACACCTCGATCTGTCCTGGCGACCGGCATGACCAAGAAGCGCGTCGCTGTCCTGATCTCCGGCCGCGGCTCGAACATGACGGCGTTGATTGCGGCGGCCAAGGCGCCAGGCTATCCGGCCGCGATCGCACTCGTCGTCGCCAACGTGCCAGACGCAGCGGGCCTTGCACGCGCGCAGCACGACGGCATCGCCACCGCCGTCGTCGATCACCGCAATTTCGGCGCCGATCGCGAAGCTTTCGAGCGCGCGCTCGATGCGCAGCTTGCGGCCCATCGCATCGATCTCGTCTGCCTCGCCGGCTTCATGCGGCTGTTGACGCCGTGGTTCGTCAGGCGCTGGAGCGGGCGGCTCATCAACATTCACCCGGCGCTGCTGCCGCAGTTCAAGGGCCTGCACACCCACCGCCGCGCGCTCGAAGCCGGCGTCGCGCGCCACGGCGCGACCGTGCACTTCGTCGTGCCGGAGATGGATTCCGGGCCGATCATCCTGCAGGACTCGGTGCCGGTCCTCGCCGGCGATACCGAGGCGACGTTGGCCGCGCGGGTGCTATCGGTCGAGCACCGCATTTATCCACAGGCGCTGCGGCTGGTGGCCGAAGGCCGCGCCACGCTTCCCGCCGTCGCCGCGAGAAGCGAATGACGCCTTGCAAAAAGAGAAACCCCCAAGCGCAAGCCGGGGGCCCAAAACCCTAAAAGCTAAGCTATGCGACTTTGAGATTTTCCGCCGACGTCCTGCCGCGATTGGTCACGAGCTCGTACTCGACGGTCTGCCCCTCATTGAGCGTGCGCAGCCCCGCGCGCTCCACGGCCGAGATGTGGACGAACACGTCCTTGTCGCCGGTCGCCGGTTTGATGAAACCGTAGCCCTTGGTTGGATTGAACCACTTGACGGTGCCCTTTTGCATCGTCTGCCTCCTCAGTCGGTCCTATGCGAGCGAAAGACGCGAGGTCAGCTTCTGTCCGCAAGCCTCAGAAGCCGCGATCCGCGCCACAAGCCAGATTTTGGAGAAAGTCCGAAACAGAAGCCCGAAACGATCATGTCGCCTACAGCACCGGCCGGATTGGCCAAAATCCGATTGCCGGTCAAGGAGGCCCGACAAATACGGCGCAAGCATGGCTGTATTAGGTCGCGCGGCCGCACTGTCATGTCTGACGCGCGGAACATCGTGACGATGTTGTTACGCGCAATGGTTTCGATTGCATCTAAACGTCAACGAAATATCCACGATGGCACACGGTAACGGCAGAGCGCACGTCCGCGCAGAATCGATTCCGCCTTCGACGCTTTGAAGGCGCACGAAGTCTTTCCGGCAAGCGCGTCGAATATCGAAAGTTTCATTCGCTCGGCGGCGGCAGCGCTTTCGCTTCGGCGAGACGCCGCCACAGCCCGCCGATGCCGATGACCAGCAGCGCTCCGGCGGCCGACGCGGCAACGTCGATCTGCGCCGCAACGCTTGAGCCGAATCGCGCCGCGGCGTAACCGGATACCGCCGAATCGGTGGCCATGACGTCGCCGGCGATCCAGCCCAACAGCGCGGCGCCAAGCCAGATCAGAATCGGAAAGCGCTCGAGCGCCGCCATGATCAGCGCCGCGCCGGCGATGACGATCGGAATGGAGGCGAGCAGGCCGATCGCCAGCAAGGTCAGACTGCCTTGCGCGATCGCGGCCACCGCGATCACATTGTCGAGACTCATGACAAGGTCGGCGACCACCACTACGCGCACGGCGCGCCAAAGCTGCTCGACCGCTTTGATCTCGCCTTTGTCGGCGTGGTCGCGAACCAGCAGCTTGGCGGCGACGTAAAACAGCGCCACGCCGCCGACCAGCTTCAGGTACGGCAGCAGCATGAGTTGCCCGACTGCGCCGGTGAAGAGGAGGCGCAGGATCACCGCGACGCCGGCGCCGAGCACCAGGCCCCAAAGGCGTTGGCGCCGCGGCAAGTCCCGGCACGCCATGGCGATGACGACGGCGTTGTCGCCGGACAGCAGAATGTTGATGAAAACGATCTGCAGCACCGCGGCCCAAAATCCCGCGTGCTCCATGGTCGCGATGCTGTCGTGGAGCATGGCGCCCCACGGCGCAGGATTAAGCGAATGCAGAATCGAACCCACCGCCGCTCCTCAAGGTGGGTATTCGTCTCAGCCGACGATCTCGTTGCCGGAGAAGAACTGCGCGATTTCCTTGTCCGCGGTGTCGGCGGCATCCGAGCCGTGCACCGAGTTCTCGCCGATCGATTTCGCCAGCGTCTTGCGGATGGTGCCGGGCGTGGCCTTGGCCGGATCGGTGGCGCCCATCAGATCGCGGTAGGCAGCAACCGCGTTGTCGCCTTCCAGCACCTGCACGACCACCGGGCCCGAGGTCATGAACTCGACCAGCTCGCCGAAGAACGGCCGCTGCCGATGCACCGCGTAGAACGTCTCGGCTTGCTCGCGCGTCATGCGCAGACGTTTTTGCGCGACGATGCGCAAGCCGGACTTTTCGATCATGGCGTTGATAGCGCCGGTGACGTTGCGCGCGGTGGCGTCGGGTTTGATGATCGAAAACGTACGCTCGATCGCCATCAGATCGTCCTTTATCGCGTTGCCGAAGTTGAAGCTGGTAGCCGGTTACGAAAGCGTGTCGGCTTATAGCGTTCGTTCACCATCGCAGCAAGCGCCGCCCAATCGGCATAAACGTGATGAAAATCACCAGGTGAATGGTCGGTGAACGCGCCGGCGGCGCGCGTTCGGCGCGATAAATCCGCGATAAATCGCGCCATCGGCGCCGTCCATTGCGCATTTGTAATCTGCATCACAAATGAACCGACTCGCGGTGCGCCTCGACGAAGCGATACCTGCGTGAATTCGCAAGTCGCAACCAAGGAGAACTCACATGCTTCGCAAGATCGCCCTCGCCACCACCGCCGCTGCCGCGCTTGGCGCCGCCGCGCTCGCGCCGACCTCGGCCTCGGCGTGGGGCTTCCATCCCTATCATCACGGCTGGTACGGCCCGAGCATCGTGGTCGGCGGCCCGGCCTATGACGGCTGCATGGTCCGCACCTGGGTGCCGACTCCGGGCGGTCCGATGCTGCGCTGGGTCAACCGCTGCTACTGATCCGCTTCAGATCCACGCGTCTGAAAACGGCAAACCCCGGCCTCGTCGGAGGCCGGGGCGTTGTTTGTTTGATCGAGCTGCTGAAAGATCAGGCCGCTTTGGCGTAGACGAGATCGTAGCGATCGGCGTTCATCACCTTATTCCACGCCGCGACGAAGTCCTTCACGAACTTCTCCTTGGCGTCGGCGGCGCCATAGACCTCGGCGAATGCGCGTAGCTGCGAGTGCGAGCCGAAGATCAGGTCGACGCGCGTGCCGGTCCACTTGGCCGCCTTGGTCTTGCGGTCGCGACCCTCGTACACGCCGTCGGAGCCGGCCGGCGTCCATTCCGTGCCCATGTCGAGCAGGTTGACGAAGAAGTCGTTGGTCAACTTGCCGGGCTGTTTGGTGAAGACGCCGTGCTTGGACCCGCCGGCATTGGCGCCGAGCACGCGCAGGCCGCCGAGCAGCACCGTCATCTCCGGCGCCGTCAGCGTCAGCAACTGCGCCTTGTCGACCAACAGCTCCTCGGGCGACATGAGCTGCGGGCCGCGCAGATAGTTGCGGAAGGCATCGGCGGTCGGCTCGAGCGGCGCGAACGACGCGGCGTCGGTCTGCGCCTGCGCGGCGTCCATGCGGCCCGGCGCGAAGGGCACCTTGACGTCGTGACCGGCATCCTTGGCGGCCTTCTCGATCGCCGCGCCGCCGCCGAGAACGATCAGGTCGGCAAGCGAAACCTTCTTGCCGCCGGAAGCTGAGCCGTTGAACTCCTTCTGGATCGCTTCGAGCTTCTGCAGCACGCTCGCTAGCTGGGCCGGCTGATTGACGTCCCAATCCTTCTGCGGGCTGAGCCGAATCCGCGCGCCGTTCGCGCCGCCGCGCTTGTCGGAGCCGCGGAAGGTCGACGCCGACGCCCACGCCGTCGAGACGAGCTGCGACACCGACAGCCCCGAAGCGAGAATTTTCGCCTTCAGAGCGGCGATGTCCTGCTCGCCGATCGGCGGGTGATTCAGCGCCGGGATCGGGTCCTGCCAGATCAGCTCCTCCTTCGGCACCAGCGGGCCGAGGTAACGCACTTTCGGGCCCATGTCGCGGTGGGTCAGCTTGAACCAGGCCCGCGCGAACGCGTCGGCGAACTGGTCCGGATGCTCGTAGAAGCGCCGCGAGATTTTCTCGTAGGCCGGATCCATCCGCAGCGACAGGTCGGTGACCAGCATGGTCGGTACGCGCTTCTTCGAGGGATCGAAGGGATCCGGGATGCTAGGCTCCGCGTTTTTTGCTTTGTACTGCCAAGCGCCGGCCGGGCTCTTGGTCAGCTCCCATTCAAGCTTGAACAGGTTGTCGAAGAAGTGGTTGCTCCACTTCACCGGCGTCTGCGACCAGATGACCTCCGGACCGCCGGTGATGGCGTCGGCGCCGATGCCCGTGCCGAATTTGCTCTTCCAGCCGAGGCCCTGCTCTTCGAGGGCCGCGCTTTCCGGCGCCGGACCGATCAGTGACGGATCGCCGGCGCCGTGCGTTTTGCCGAACGTATGGCCGCCGGCGATCAGGGCGACGGTCTCCTCGTCGTTCATCGCCATGCGGAAGAACGTCTCACGGATGTCCTTGGCCGCCGCGACCGGGTCGGGCTTGCCGTTCGGGCCTTCCGGATTGACGTAGATCAGGCCCATCTGCACGGCGGCGAGCGGATTCTGCAACTGGCGCTCGCCGCTATAGCGCTCGTCGCCGAGCCATGTCCCTTCGGGACCCCAGTACAGCTCGTCCGGCTCCCAGGCGTCGGCGCGGCCGCCGCCGAAGCCGAAGGTCTTGAAGCCCATCGACTCCAGCGCGACGTTGCCGGCCAGAACCATGAGGTCGGCCCAGGAGAGTTTGCGGCCGTATTTCTGCTTGATCGGCCACAGCAGCCGGCGCGCCTTGTCGAGGCTGGCGTTGTCCGGCCAGCTATTGAGCGGAGCGAAGCGTTGCTGGCCGGAGCCGGCGCCGCCGCGGCCGTCGGCGATGCGATAGGTGCCGGCGCTGTGCCAGGCCATGCGGATGAACAGTCCGCCATAATGGCCGAAGTCGGCCGGCCACCACTCCTGCGAGTCCGTCATCAGGGCACGCAGGTCCTTGACCACGGCATTGAGGTCGAGGCTTTTGAATTCCTTGGC
>JASHQO010000092.1 GCA_030039105.1 Xanthobacteraceae bacterium | reverse complement strand
TCCGGGCTTCGGGAAACGGCTCCCGGCTGCTCGGGATTTGTCTCATATCCGCAGCGCTGGCGGCGTGCGCGCAGTCTCCCGGGCTCAGCGCCAAATCGGGCTTCGTCGGCGGTCCAAGCACCTCGCTTGCTTCGGCAAGCGTGCCGAAGCAGCACATTGCGCTCGCCGCCACGACGGAGGCGACGGAGGCGACGGGTGGCTCGGCGGTTGGACTTGCCAGCTACTACTCGGAAGGCACTGAGACCGCCAGCGGCGAGAGATTTAATCCTGCCGACCTGACCGCGGCTCATCCCAATCTGCCGTTCGGCACGCGCTTGCGCGTGACCAATCTGGCGACCGGCCAGTCGGTGGTGGTCCGCGTCAATGATCGCGGTCCGTTCGTTCCGGGACGCGCCGTCGACGTATCGTATTCCGCGGCTCAACAGTTGGGATTTCTGGACACCGGGACCGCGAAAGTTAAAATGGAAGTCGTTCAATAGCGGTGGCCGCGGCGGTCGGCTCCGCGATCGCGTCGCGAGCGCGCGCTAGACCCGCTTCATCTCGAAAATATTGTCGACCACGGTGTAGTCGCCGCGATAGCCGAGCCGCGCGATCGGACGGATGCGCGCCATGTCGATGATGCCGTCGACGATCACCGCGTCGTCGACGTGGACGTTGACCACTTCGCCGATCACCACCTCGTATTTGTGCGGCTTGCCGTTGCTGCCGGTGAGCCGCACGGTCTGCGAATAGACGCATTCCAGCGCGATCGGCGAATTCGCCACCCGCGGCGGCTTGACCAGGCGCGACGGCGCCATGGCGAGCTGCGCCAGCTCCGGCTCGCTGACGCCTTCCGGATAGTCGCCGCCGGTGACGTTCATCGGCGTGCGCAAATCGTAGGTGGCGAGATTGAACACGAACTCGCCGCCGCTCTGGGCGTAGCTCTGGCTGTGCTTGCGCGTGTTCGAGGCGAACATGACGAACGGCGGGTGACTGGCGCACAGATTGAAGAAGCTGTAGGGCGCCAGATTGACCACGCCGGCCGGGCTGACGGTGGTGATCCAGCCGATCGGGCGCGGCACCACCAGCGAGGTGGTCGGATCGTGGGCAAGATTGTGCGGCTCGCTGCGCGGGTCGTAGTCCATGGGCGGTCCGTTACGGGAATGGGGCAGGGCGGCTATGGATCGTTCGGCGGCGCTGATACAGAATGGCGGCGGTCGAATTGTCAACGCCGGGATTGCCGATGAAGCTGCACTGGTCGCCGCGCTCGCCGTTCGTGCGCAAGGTCATGGTCGTGGCCCACGAGCTCGGCCTTGCCGACCGCATCACCTGCGTGCGCACCGTCGCCGCCTCGACCAAGCCGCACGCCGGGCTGATGCGGGACAATCCGCTGTCGAAGATTCCGACGCTGGTGCTCGACGACGGCACCGTGGTCTACGATTCGCCGGTGATCTGCGAATATCTCGACGGCCTCTCCGGCGCGCCGAGGCTGCATCCAATGGCGCCCAAGGCGCGGCTCGCGGCGCTGCGCCGGCAGGCGCTCGGCGATGGCTTGCTCGACCTCCTGGTGCTGTTGCGCGACGAGCGCTTGCGCGCCAATCCGTCCGATGCGCACCAGGCGAGCGCGGCGGTGCGCAAGGCGGCGGTGCTGAAAAGCCTGGACGAGGATGCGGCGGCGCTCACTGCGACGCCGTTCGGCATCGGCCATGTCGCCATCGGTTGCGCGCTGTCCTATCTCGACTTCCGCTACGCCGACGAGGACTGGCGCACGCCGCACCCGCGCATCGCCGCCTGGCACGCGGCCTTCGCGGCGCGGCCGTCGGTCCGCGCCACCGCGCCGGTCGACGATTCCTGAAAGCTTTCAGCCCAGCGTCGGGTCGAGCACGATCTTGCCCTGGCCTTGGTGCGCCTCGACCATGCGATGCGCCTCGACCGCGCGCGACAGCGGCAGCACCCGCTCGATCTGCGGCACGACTTTTTCGGCCGCCGCGGCTTCGAGGCAATGCGGCAGGTCGGACGGCGTATAGCCGGGCCGGCCCTTGATGGTGATGCGCTTGTGGTAGAGGTGCGAGAAATCGATCGAGACGTGCGGTCCGGCATGCGCGCCCGCGGTGACGAGGCGACCGTCCATGCCGATCGCCTCGAACGCAGTCGGCAGCACCTTCGGATTGGCGATGTTGTCGTACAGCACGTCGACGCCCTTGCCGTTGGTGATCTTCATCGCCTCGTCGCGGATGTTGTGGGTGACGTAGTTGACGGCGAAATCGGCGCCGAGCTTTTTGCCGAGCGCCACGCGCTCGTCGGAGCCGGCGGCGGCGATCACGCGGGCGCCGATCACGTTCTTGGCGATCTGGATGCCGACGGTGCCGAGATTGCCGCCGGCGCCCATCACCAGGACGGTCTCGCCGCGCTTGAGCCCGGCGACGTGGAACAGCAGATTCCATGCCGTCGGCACGTGACGCATGACGACGGCGGCGCGGTGGAAGTCGAGATTCTGCGGAATGCGCACGCCGGCGCAGGCCGGCACCGCGACCAGCTCGGCAAAGCCGCCCGGCCGCTTGATGCCCATCATGCCCTGCGGCCCGCGGTAGCCGCTGTCGTCCTCGTTGCAGACGTCGAGCGGCATGACGCCGGCGGCGGAGACGCGATCGCCGACTTTCCAGCGGCTGACGTTAGGTCCGACCGCGTCGACGATGCCGGCGCAGTCGACTCCTGGAATAAGCGGCAGCACCGGGCCGCGATACCGCTCGCGGCCGGCGCGCAGGCTGACGTCGAGCACGCGGTTGACGGTGGCGGCGTGCACCGCGATGCGGATCTCACCTTGGCGCGGCTGCGGGTCCGGCACGTCCTCGTAACGCAGAACATCGGGCGGGCCGTATTCGTGGATGACGATCGCTTTCATCGTTATTCCTTGTCATGCCCCACGAAGGCGGGGCGCCCAGTAATCACCGCGCGTGCAGATTAGCAACACAGTTTCACGACGACCGGATCGGCCGCCTTTGCGGATGATGACATGCTGGCGGATGATGACATGCTGGTGCGGATCGTCCTATCGTCCGCGCGAGCCGAAGGAGACACACTTGGCCGATAGCACCGCAGCCTTAGCCGACAAAGCCGCCTGCGCCGAACTGGTCCAGGCCTGGGGCGTTTATCGCGACCGGGGCCGATGGCAGGAGCTGCGCGGCACGTTCACGCCCGACGGCCAGATTTCCGTGTCCTGGTTCCGCGGGCCGTTCGAGCAATTCGTCGAGCGCTGCCGTGTCAATTACGGCAGCGGCTGGTCGCGGCATCACCTGTTCGTACCGGCCGTAAAGCTCAATGGCGATCGCGCCACGGCCGAGACCGGCGTCATCATCCGCGTGCGGCAAAAATTCAACGATATCGATATCGATCTGACCTCGTGCTCGCGCTTCCTCGACCGCATGGAGCGCCACTGCGGCACCTGGCTGATCGCCGAACGCGCCGCGATCTACGAGCGCGACCGGCTCGATCCGGTCGAGCCGTCGGCGGCCTTCGACGAGCTGTTCGCCGCGGCCGACGCCGCGCAATATCCCGAGCAGTACCGCTACATGGCGTTTCGCATCGCGCACGCGCCGGGCCGCTCGCTGGCGCCGGTGATCTATCGCGACGGCGGGCCGGAAACCGCCGACCTTTACGCACGCTTCGCCGACTGGCTTGCGGGTAAACCAGCTTGACGACAACCGGCGCGCCGCGCTAGCCGCGAAGGCCAGGAGACCTTCATGGCGGTTTACACCGACGTCGCGGCGGAAGACCTCGCCCGTTTCCTTGCCGGCTACGACGTCGGCGAGCTGCTGTCCTACAAGGGCATTGCCGAGGGCGTCGAGAACTCGAATTTTCTCGTCCACACCAGCCGCGGCCGCTTCATCCTCACCCTTTACGAGCGGCGCGTTGCCGAAGGCGACCTGCCGTTCTTCTTGAGATTGATGGAGCATCTGGCAAGCCGCGGCATCACCTGCCCGCAGCCGGTGAAGACCACGGCCGCAAAGACGCTCGGCAGGCTCGCCGGCCGGCCGGCGGCCATGGTCACTTTTCTCGACGGCATGTGGATTCGCCGGCCGAGCGCAGCCCATTGCGCCGCGCTCGGCGAAGCGCTGGCGCGACTGCATCTGGCCGGCGCCGATTTTCCGATGCGGCGGGAGAACGCGCTCTCGGTCGCCGGCTGGCGCGTGCTCTACGATCGTTGTCGGGAACACGCCCACGAGGTGGAGCGCAACATCGAGGCGCTGCTCGCCGCCGAGCTCGACGCGCTGGAGCGCGATTGGCCGCGCGGCCTGCCGCAAGGCGTGATCCACGCCGACCTGTTTCCCGATAACGTGTTTTTCCTGGGCGACAAGCTGTCCGGGCTGATCGACTTTTATTTCGCCTGCACCGACACGCTGGCCTACGACGTCGCCATCTGTCTCAACGCCTGGTGCTTCGAGAACGATCACTCCTACAACGTCACCAAGGGCCGCGCGCTGCTGGCGAGCTATACGAAGACGCGGCCGCTGACCGCCGACGAATGGGACAAGCTGCCGCTCCTGGCCCGCGGCGCTTCGGTGCGTTTTCTGCTCACCCGTCTGGTTGACTGGCTCGACGTGCCGCCGGGCGCCTTGGTGCGGCCGAAGGACCCGCGCGAATATGCGCGAAAACTGCGCTTCCATCAGAAAGTGAAGAGCGCACGCGACTACGGAGCGCCCGAACCGTGACTGCCGCGTTGCCGCAAGGACTGCCACACGTCATCGTCCACACCGATGGCGCCTGCTCCGGCAATCCCGGCCCCGGCGGCTGGGGCGCGGTCCTGACCTTCGGCGATCACGAGAAGGAGCTCAAAGGCGGCGAAGCAAACACCACCAACAACCGCATGGAGTTGATGGGCGCGATCTCGGCGCTCGAAGCCTTGAAGAAGCCGTGCCGGGTCGACCTGCACACCGACAGCCAGTATCTGCGCAACGGCGTCATGTCATGGACCGTCAACTGGAAGCGCAACGGCTGGCGCACCGCCGACAAGAAACCAGTGAAGAACGTCGACTTGTGGCAGCGCCTCGACGCGGCGCTCAAGCCGCATCAAGTGCACTGGCACTGGGTCAAGGGCCACGCCGGCCACGCCATGAACGAGCGCGCCGACGAATTGGCGCGCGCGGCGATCGCCGCAATCCGCGCTAAAGCATGATCCCGAAAAAGCCGGCCCTCGGACTTGATCCGAGGGTGGCAACCGGTTTTCGGAAAAGATCGTGCGCAAGCAAAAGGCTGGAGCGGGATGACGGTTCGATCAAACCTCATCCCGTTCCAGCGTGAAACCTTAGAGCCCTTTCAGCAGATTGTCGGCGCCGGAAATGTCGGCCTTGCCGGGCGTGTCCTCGATGTTGAGCGTCTTCACCACGCCGTCGTCGACCACCATGGCGTAGCGCTGCGAGCGCACGCCGAGCCCGCGCTCGGTCAGGTCCGCGGTCAAGCCGAGCGCCTTGGCCCAGTTGCCGCTGCCGTCGGCCAGGAACTCGATGCCGTCGCCGCCGGAGGTTTTCTTCCAGGCGTCCATCACGAACACGTCGTTGACGCCGGTCACGGCCACGGTGTTGATGCCCTTGCCCTTGATTGCGGCGAGGTTCTTCACGAAGCCGGGCAGGTGGTTCTTGTGGCAGGTCGGCGTGAATGCGCCGGGCACGGCGAACAGCACCACCTTTTTGCCCTTGAACAATTCGTCGCTGGTCATCGGTTTCGGACCGTCGCCCGTCATCACCGTGAAGGTGCCGTTGGGTACGCGGTCGCCGACTTTGATAGCCATGATCTCAATCCTCTCGTTACGGGTTATGGATGGGCGTTGCTCGGACGCGCAAATTAGCGCAAGCGCGGCGAGCTAGTCGAGACGGATCGGAACCTCGATGGCGTCGTCGCCGGACACCGCGGTGAACGTCAGCACCGCGCCCTTGGCCTCGGCGCCGGGCGGCAGCCCATCGAGGTCGAAGGCGAAGCGGCGCACGTCGCCGTCGCCGCCGGCGGGCTCCGGCAGCGGCAGCGACCAGTCGGCGGTCGGGCCTTCGACGAAAAGCTCGAGCACGGCGTCTTTCGGTGCGGCAACCTCGACGATGACCCGGTCATGCTCGCCGCCCGGCTGGCGATGGGCCGAGATCACGCCAAGGCCTTTGCCGGGCCCCGGCGCGACGCGGCGGGGCACGCGCAGCGCCTCTTTCTCGATCGCGGTCTCCTCGGCGCCGTTGCCGCTGAGCGCCAGTTCGAGATTGGCTTCGGCCGGAACGCACAGATTGCCGCAGACCGCATAGTCGAGCTTCAAGTGCAGCGCCGTCGGTTTGGCGGCGTCGGTTTGCACGATCCGCAACGGCAGCACCACGCGGCCGACATAGCCGATCGAGTTGCCGCCGGCGCCGTCGGGAAAGCGCTCCGGCGCCGGCCAGTCGACGGCGACCGATTTAACGTTGTCGGAGCCGGAGAAATCGAAGGTCGGCGGCACGCCCGAATCGCCGGGCTCGCGCCAATAGGTCTTCCAGCCGGGATCGAGCCGCAGCTCCAGCCCGGCGCGCAGGTAGTTCGAGTCGGCGCTCTTGACCGCGGCACCGGCGAGAAGGCGCGCCTCGGCGTGAGACTGCTTGTCCCAGGCCGACGCGTCCTGTGCGTGGGCCGCGGCGGCCCCGAGCAAAACGGCCAGCGTCACAATCGTTAAATGCCGGGACATAGGGGCGAGCATGGACCGCTGTTTAGAGCGAACTCGGCGCGCGCGCCACTGACATGATTGTGACCATGACATTGTGACCATGACCGTTGCGCTTAGGCCGCCGCGGCGCCGTAATCCGTTGCGACAACGAATCGAGGGCATATCGCGAACTTTTGTGCTCGCCGTTCGTTTGCAAACACCGACCGATGGGCTAACCTTTTGTCATGAAATTACCACGCGGTGGTTCGGCAAAGCGCGGACGCGGTTATCTGGACGGCCAGATGCTGATCGCCATGCCGTCGATGTTGGACGAGCGCTTCGCCCGCTCGTTGATCTATCTGTGCGCGCATTCCTCGGAAGGCGCCATGGGCATCGTCGTCAATCATCCGGCGCCGAACATCAATTTCTCCGATCTGCTGGTGAAGCTCGACGTCATTCCGGCGGCCGACCGCATCCAGCTTCCGAGAAGAGCCGGCGGCGTGAAGGTGATGCGCGGCGGACCGGTCGAGACCGAGCGCGGCTTCGTGCTGCACTCGGCCGACTTCTTCATCGAGAACTCGACGCTGCCGATCGACGACGGGATTTGCCTCACCGCCACCGTCGACATTCTCAAGGCGATCGCCCGCGGCGACGGGCCGGCCAGCGCCATCCTGGCGCTCGGCTATGCCGGCTGGGCGCCGGGCCAACTGGAAAACGAGATCCAGGGCAACGGCTGGCTGCACTGCGCCGCCGATCCGGACCTGATCTTCGGTCCCGACGTCGGCAGCAAATACGCGATGGCGCTGAAGAAGATCGGCATCGACGTCGGCATGCTGTCGAGCGAGTCGGGCCACGCGTAAGTCGGACGACAGAGGACAGAGGACAGAGGACAGAGGACAGAGGACAGAGGACAGATAAAAGAACTAGATTATCCGTCGTCCGTCGTCTGTCCTCTGTCCTCTGTCGTCCGCTACCTCGCCATCTCCACGCTCTTGTCCGATTGCAGCAGGTCGCGCGCCTTCTCTGCCGTCATCGGCGCGCCGAACAAAAAGCCTTGTGCGTATTCGCAGCCGAGCTGCGATAGCTCGACGGCGTCGGAATCGGTTTCGGCGCCTTCGGCGACCACGTCCATGCCGAGATCGTGGGCCAGCGCCACGATCGAGCGCAAGATCACCGGCCGCGTGCCCTTCGCCGTGGTGCGCACGAACGACTGGTCGATCTTGATGGTGTCGAACGGAAAGCGCTGCAGATACGACAGCGACGAATGGCCGGTGCCGAAATCGTCCAGCGCCAGGCCGGCGCCGAGCTCGCGGATGCGGTGCAGCATCTGCGCGGCGTGCTCGGGATTCTCCATCACCACCGATTCGGTGAGCTCGAGCTTGAGCGTACCGCGCACCACGGTCGAGCGCGTCAGCACGCTGCGCAGGTCCTGGATCAGGTCGTGGCGCAGCAATTGGCGCGACGAGACGTTGACGCTGACGAACAGCGCGTTGCGATGGCGCAAGGTGCGTTGCCAGGTGCTGAGCTGCCGCGCCGCGCGCTCCAGCACGAATAGGCCGAGCTCGACGATCAGCCCGCTTTCCTCGGCGACGTTGATGAATTCGGCCGGCGACATGCGGCCGAGTTTCGGGTGGTTCCAGCGCGCCAGCGCCTCGAAGCCGGCGACCGAGCGGTCGTCGAGCCGCACGATCGGCTGGTAGAGGATGGCGATCTCTTCCCGCTCGATGGCGCGGCGCAGGTCGGATTCGAGCGTCAAACGGTCGGTCTTGCGCGCCCGCATCGCCGGCTTGAACACCTCGATGCGATCGCCGCCGCCGCGCTTGGCGTGATACATGGCGAGCTCGGCGTCCTTCAAAACCTCCTCGCCGCGCTGCGGCTCGCTCTCGCCGAGCGTCATGCCGATCGAGCCGGTGACGAAGATCTCGCGGTCGTTGAAGGTGATTGGTGCGCGCAAGGTGCGGCGGACGGTCTGCGCCACGGCGGTGACTTTTTCGGCGCCGCTCTCCGACAATAGGATCAGCGCGAACTGATCGCCGGCGAGCCGCGCCAGCGTGTCCTGCGGCTTGATCACCCGGCTGAGCCGGCGCGCCAAGGTCAACAGGATCGAGTCGCCGACCGCCATGCCGACGGAATCGTTGACCTGCTTGAAGCGGTCGAGGTCGATCACCATCACGGTCGGCTTCATCGCGGTCGCAGTCTTGGCGAAGCCGAGCACGGCGTCGAGCCGGTCGAGGAACAGTTCGCGGTTCGGCAGCCCGGTAAGATTGTCGTGCACGGCGTCGTGCAGCAGCCGTTCCTCGGCGGTCTTGAACTCGGTGACGTCGGTGAGCGTGCCGACCAGGCGGATCACCTCGCCGTCGGAGCCGACGACCGGCCGCGCCCGCATGGCGAGCCACAGGAAACGGCCGTCGGCCGTGCGCAGCCGGAAATCCTGGGTGACGCGGCCGCGGCGCTGCTCCAGCACGTTGTCCAAGGTGGCGCGGAAGCGGTCGCGGTCGAGCGGATGCAGCACGTCGAGCCAGTTCGCCGCCGGGCCTTCCAGCGTGCCGGTTTTCAGGCCGAGCGCGGTCTCGGTTTCCGGGCTGGTGAAGACCTTGTCGTTGGCGACGTCCCAATCCCAGATCATGTCGCCGGCGCCGGTCAGCGCCAGCGCCCGGCGCTCGATGTCGGACACGATGCCCTGGGTGATGCCGCCGGCGAATGCGTGCTGCATCACCGTGAAGCCGATCAGCATGACGATGAGGACGAGGCCGCCAAGCAGCGCCGGGCCGACGATGTCGTTGGTGACGAGGCCGAGCACGGTCATCGCCGCGCCGATCACCCAGACGACCAGCAGCAGCCAGGTCGGGATCAGCATCACCGCGCGGTCGAAACCGTGGGTGGAGAGATAGACCACCAGGCAGAAGCCGGCCACCGCGACCAGGAACAGCGAGATGCGGGCAATGCCGGAGGCGATATCCGGCGAGAACAAGGCGATGCCGACCAGCGCGCCCAGTCCGATGAGCCAGGCGGCGGTGATGTGCGAATAGCGCACGTGCCAGCGGTTCAGATTGAGATAGGCGAACAGGAAGACCAACAGCGTCGCCGCCAGGATCGCTTCGCCGGAGGCGCGCCAGATGCGCTCGGCGCCCGACGACATGTCGAACACCTTGCCCCAGAAGCCGAAGTCGATGCCGATATAGACCAGCACGGCCCAGCCGAGCGCGGCAGCGGCCGGGAACATCACGCTGCCCTTGACCACGAACAGAATAGTGAGGAACAGCGCCAACAGTCCGGCGATGCCGATGACGATGCCCTGGTAGAGGGTCAGCGAGTTGACCTTGTCCTTGTAGGCGTCCGGCTCCCACAGATAGAGCTGCGGAATATTCGGCGTGCGCAATTCGGCGACGAAAGTGATCACCGTGCCGGGATCGAGCGTGATGCGGAACACGTCGGCGTCGGCGCTGTCCTGCCGGTCCGGCGGATCGCCCGACGACGGCGTGATGTAGACGATGCGCGACTGGCCGAGGTCGGGCCAGATCAGGCCGGAGCCGACCATGCGGTAGTGCGGCGCCACGATCAGGCGGTCGATCTGTTCGTCGCCGTTATTGGCGAGCGCAAATACCGCCCAGTTCTTGCCGGCTTCGCGGGCGCGCACCTCGATGCGCCGCACGATGGCGTCGGCGCCGGGCGCGGTCGACACCTGGATGCGGTCGCCCTCGGTGTGCTGCAACTCGATGGCGTCGGTGAGGTCGATGGCGGAGGCATCGGTGCGCACGGCGACGGCATCGATCGCATGCGCGGCGGGAACCGCGGCGAAGGCCGCGAACACCAGCGTCAAAGCGACGAGAATGCAATCGGCGCGGAACACCGCGACCCGCAAAGATGCCAAGAGTCGACCTCCGAGGTCGGCAGCCGGCGCGGATCGCGCCACGATGTGTCCCCCGATTGGAATAGCTACCCGGCTTTGCGCCGAAATCGCGGCCACTGGCCGCCGCAAGGCCGCCGAGACCTGCCAAAACCCCTGCCAAAACCCCCCGTGCCCATCGCTTTAGTAGCCCTTGCGGTGCCCGAGGGCAAGGATTTTTCTGTTTATTTTCAAAGGGTCAGACGATCCGACGCGGATTATTGCGGGTAGCCCTGTCGAGGCATTGCCGCGACCGTGCGTGTGACAACGTGGACCGGCGCCGCTAAAATTTATCGCCGAAGGAAGGCGAAAATGGCCGCGGTCGATCCCGACGAACTGCCGAAGAAGAAGATGACCCACGAAATGGGCCAGGACCTGGCGCTGCTGTCGGTCGGCGAGTTGACCGAGCGGATTACGTTGCTCAAGGACGAGATCGTCCGCCTCGAAGCCGAAATGAAGCGCAAGCAGGCCTCGAAGTCGGCGGCCGACACCTTCTTCAAGAGATAGCGTTTGCTTCAAGAGATAGCATTTGCAGATATGGTTAACGCCGCGGCGGCCGACTGCTTGCGCGGCGGTGCAGAAAGATATGGCAACTTTCCGCAGTTCGTTAACTTCTAATTAAGCTTTCTCGTTCATTACAGATATCGTCCATCTTCTGGACATCGAGTGGCTCCTGTCCACTCTGTTTGACGCCTCCCTGTTATCACCTTGAGCCGCCGGAAACGGCGGCTCTTTTTTTTCGCCGCCGCGATTTTTGCGGCGTTGCGGCAACTATGTCGGCAGCTTTGCGGCAAAGCCCGCTGGACTCTCGCGCCGCGGCGCGCAATGCTGCGTTGGGTGTGAGGCGTAAACCATGTCCGATAAGCGTACGATCGAGACCGGCACGGTCTCCTTCAGTGAGCGGCTGGCCAATTCGCAAATTTTCGCCACCCTGTTCCGCGACGGGATGGCGCTGGTCGAGGAGACCGCAAGCTACCTCGACGGTGCGGGCCGGGCGGAATCCAAAAAGCTCGAGCGCAGCGCGGCGATGGTCTACGCCACCGAAAGCATGCGGCTGACCACGCGCCTGATGCAGCTCGCCTCCTGGCTATTGCTGCACCGCGCCGTTAAGGAAGGCGAGATGACGCTCGCCCAGGCGAACAAGGAAAAGAGCAAGGTCCGGCTCGCCGCCTGCGATCCCGGCGACGCCAAGTCGATCGCGCTTCTGCCCAAGGCGTTGCAGGAGCTGATTGCCCGCTCGGTCAAGCTGCAGACCGAAGTGCGCCGGCTCGACGCCACCATGCACGCCGCGCCGCCCATGACGATGGCGATCGGCAATCCGGTCGAGCGCCAGCTCGGCTTGCTGAAGGCCGCGTTCGAAGGCGACCGGATGTAATCCGCCCCTATTTATTTCACCGGCGCCGCGTCGGGAATAAACCGCTGGCCGAACACCGGCTCCTTGTAGGGCGTCGGCGGCAATTC
>JASHQO010000007.1 GCA_030039105.1 Xanthobacteraceae bacterium | reverse complement strand
GGCGGCAAGGCCGGCGCGCGTGAGTGCCGCCGACAGGATAAGTGTCGTCAGGACAAGTCGCATCGCAGTCTCCAGGTCGCGGCGGCAACGCGTGCTCGCGGCACTATCCGTGGTCGGAGACGCATCGCGTTGCGCAATGTCATCGGCCGCTCGTTTCCGGGTTAATGAGAATTGTTTTTCCATATAGGAGGAGAATGGCCGGTTCAAATAGAAAAATATTCTCCCAATCGGCTGGCCATCGTTGGAAAGACCGGATGGCGCCGGGCCGAAAAAAAGATGCTTATTGTTGTTTGACGGCGGCTCCGCCATCTGCGCCGCGGCTGCCGTTGCCGGAGCCGAGGGTTCCCGGTTGTGCGCGGCCGCCGCACACTGTCACCCCAGCAATCCACCTTTACGCGCGACGTTCGGTGTTCGTCATTGCCATCGCCGGCGGCGGCGCCGCTGCAGTCGATCGAAGCAGACGAGGCGCCGGGACGCGGGACTTTGCGCCGCGCCCAAATGCTGCAACGAAAAGGATAGGCGACGGCGGCAGCAATCTCGCCTAAGATGATGGGCAAAGCCCGAAAGCGGGCCGACGAGGGGAGAATCCATAATGTTTCGCAGTGGCATTGCTGCGGGTGCAGTCCTGGGGGCTGTGGCGCTGGCGACGATTTTGGCGACGCCGGCGACCGCGCAGCAGGATCGCGTGCAGGCCGGCACGCTCGAATGCTCGCTGTCGTCCAGCATCGGGCTCGTAGTCGGCTCGCAGCGCAATATCGCCTGCAATTTCAAGCCCAGTGGCGGACCGCCCGAGGCTTATGTGGGCACCCTGACGCGGGTCGGTCTCGACGTCGGCTTCACCGGCGGCGGCGCCATCATCTGGGGCGTGTTCACCAGCACTAATCTCTACTCCGGCATGCTGACCGGGACCTATGTCGGCGCCACGGCGGAAATGTCGATCGCGGCAGGGCTCGGCGCCAACGTGCTGGTCGGCGGCTCGAACCGGGCGGTGGCGTTGCAGCCGGTGTCGGTGCAGGGCCAGGTCGGGCTCAATATCGCCGCCGGCGTCGGTTCGCTGGAGCTGCATCTCGCCAGATGAGGCGGCGGAAGGGTCGCTGACGCGAACATCCGGGAGTGCGACCGGGCGCAACCGGGCGCGATATCGCGCCTCTTGACCAGCCCCGCCGCGGTTTGAAACGATGCTTTGCTTGCTTCCCCGGAAAAAGGGGATGGAGCAGACGACAAATCGCTGCGGGAGGTGACCATGGCAACCAACGGCAATGGCACGCGAGCGACCGGGCCGCGCTGCGTCGCCCTGGTCGGTCCGTTCCAGAGCGGCAAGACGACGCTGCTCGAAGCCGTCCTCGCCCGCACCGGGGCGATCCAGCGCCAAGGCTCCATCGAGGCCGCCAACACGGTCGGCGACGCCAGCAAGGAAGCCCGCCATCACAAGATGAGCGTCGAGCTTTCGGTCGCCACCACGAATTTCATGGGCGACGCCTACACCTTTCTCGACTGCCCAGGCTCGGTCGAGTTCGTCCACGACATGCGCGCGGTGTTGCCGGCGATCGACGTCGCCGTGGTCGTCTGCGAGATGGACGAGAAAAAGGCGCCGCAGCTACAGCTCATCCTGCGCGAGCTCGAAGATCAGAAAATCCCGCGCATTCTGTTCGTCAATAAGATCGACAAGGCCGATGCCGGCGTCCACGACGTGCTCAAGCTGCTGCAGCCGGCGTCGCGTACCAGGTTGATCCTGCGCCAGATCCCGACCTTCTCCGGCGACCTCATCACCGGCTTCGTCGATCTCGCCCTCGAGCGCGCCTTTGTCTACAAGGAGCACGCCGCGTCCGCGGTCGTGCCGCTCGAGGGCGACGCCGCCGACCGGCAAAAGACCGCGCGTTTCTCCATGCTGGAAACGCTCGCCGATCACGACGACGAGCTGATGGAGCAACTGCTCGAAGACATCCAGCCGCCGCGCGACAAGGTCTTTGACGATCTCACCCACGAATTGCGCGAAGGCCTGGTCTGCCCGGTGCTGCTGGGCACGGCGACGCGCACCAACGGCGTGCTGCGCCTGCTCAAGGCGTTGCGCCACGAGTCGCCGGGCATCGCCGAGACGGCCGAGCGCCTCGGCGTCAAGGCAGCGTCGGGCGACGCCGTCGCCTATGTGCTGAAAACTCTCAACACCACGCACGGCGGCAAGATGTCGATCGCCCGCGTGCTCGCCGGCCAGATTGGCGACGGCACCACGCTGATCACGGCCGACGATGAAGTCGGTCGCGTCGCCGGCGTGTTCAAGCTCGTCGGCCAGAACACCGAGAAGCGCGGCCCGGCCACCGTCGGCGAGACCGTCGGCTTCGCCAAGCTCGACAAGGCCAAGACCGGCGACACGCTGACCGCCGGCAAGCAGGCCCATGCGCCGGTCGCCAAGGTCGTGGCCTATCCGCCGGTGCTGGCGATCGCGATCTTGGCCAAGGAGCGCAAGGACGACGTCAAGCTCGGCCAGGCGCTCAACAAGCTCGCCGAGGAAGATCCCTCGATCATCGTCGTGCACAATCCCGAGACCCATGAAGTGGTGCTGTGGGGCCAGGGCGAGATGCATCTGCGCGTCGCCACCGAACGGCTCAACGACCGCTTCGGCGTCGCCATCGAGCGCCGCCAGCCGAGCGTCGGCTACAAGGAGACCATCCGCAAAGGCGTGGTGCAGCGCGGCCGCCACAAGAAGCAGTCGGGCGGTCACGGCCAATACGGCGACGTCGTGCTCGACATCAAGCCGATGCCGCGCGGCGCCGGTTTTTCGTTCGAGGATAAGATCACCGGCGGCGTGGTGCCGCGCAACTACATTCCGTCGGTCGAGGAGGGCGTCATCGACGCGCTCAAGCACGGCCCGCTCGGCTTCCCGGTGGTCGACCTGCACGTGGCGCTGGTCGACGGCTCCTATCACACCGTCGACTCCTCCGACATGGCGTTCCAGACCGCGGGCCGCATCGGCGTCCACGAAGGTCTGCCGCAGTGTCAGCCGGTGCTGCTCGAGCCGATCCATCTGGTCGAGATCGTCTGCCCGTCGGACGCGACCGCGAAGATCAACGCCCTGATGTCCGGCCGGCGCGGCCAGATCCTCGGCTTCGACACCCGCGACGGCTGGGACGGCTGGGACGTGGTGCGGGCAAAAATGCCGGAAGCCGAGATCGGCGATCTCATCGTCGAGATCCGCTCGGCGACCGCGGGCTCCGGCACCTTCACCTTCAAGTTCGATCACATGGCGGAGCTGACCGGCCGCACCGCGGATCAGATCGTCGCGGCGCGCCGCGCCGCGGAGTGAGATAAAGCACCTTATCAAGCTGCCATGGTGTCGGAATCGTAGCGCGCCTTCAGTGCTAACGCCGCGTTAGCCTCGGCGCTGCGGGATTTACGCTTGGCAAAGCATATTGCTGCGGAAAAGCCTGACGTTAACGCGGCCTACGCGATTGATCGGGCATAACTTTCGCGACTGCCAATCTAAACCGCCGGCGGTCGACCGTCGGCGGTTTTGCGAGTTGCAATGCTGCAGGTGCTACGCCAGCTCTTGGAGACCGACACGGCCGCGGCGCCGGCGGACGGCAAGGTGACGCTGCGCGAGGTGCTCAAGCGCGACTGGCTGGAGCTCTGGTATCAGCCCAAGATCGAGCTTGCGACCAAGCGCCTGGTCGGCGCCGAGGCATTGGCGCGCGGCCGCCGGCCGGACGGCAGCGTCATTCCGCCCGCGGCGTTCCTGCCGGGCGCCAAGGAAGCCGACATGTTCGAGCTGACCGAGCGCGTCATTCTCATGGCGCTGCGCGATTTCGAGGATTGCGCGGTGCAGGGCGCCTCGCTCAAGTTCGCCGTCAACGTGCCGGTATCGGCGCTGGTCAAGCTGCCGATCGTGCGCATGCTGCGCGAGAACCGGCCGCCGACCAACTGGCCCGGCCTCATTCTCGAAGTCACCGAGGACCAGATCATTCACGATCTCAAGGTCGCCAATCACGTCGCCGGCGAATTGCGCAGCCTCAACTGCACGCTGGCGCTCGACGATTTCGGCGCCGGCTATTCGTCGCTGGTGCGGTTGCGGCAATTGCCGTTCAGCGAGCTCAAGATCGATAGCAGCTATGTCAGCAATTGCCATGAGGACAAGGTCAATGCCGGCCTATGCCAGACCATCGTGGCGCTGGCGCAGCGCTTCGAGCTGAAGACCGTGGCCGAAGGCATCGAGAAAAGCGAAGAGAGCGAAAAACTGCTGTCGATCGGTTGCGACATCGGCCAAGGCTACCTGTTCGCCAAGCCGATGCCGAAAGCCGAATTCCTCGCCGCCGTGTCGCGCCGCCTGGTCAGCCACGGCATGGCTGCGGCAGCCAAGCCGCGCGCCGGCGTCAAGACGCTTAACCGCGGCGCTTTGGCCGGGAAATAAAAGTATCGCGCATTCTTCGGTCTCGTCATGGCCGGGCTTGTGCCGGCCAGCGACGTCTTTAATCTCGCCGTCGCCTGAAGACGTGGATGCCCGCGACAAGCGCGGGCACGACGACTCCTTCATGGAGAACAGCAATGCCAGCCTATTGGGTCGCGCGCGCGAAGATCAACGATCCGGTTGCGTACAAGAAATACACCGACCGCGTGCCGGCGATCGTCGCCAAATACGGCGGCAAGGTGTTGGCGCGCGGCGGCCGTTTCCAGGTCATGGAAGGGCCGCACAAGTTTCAGCGCTTCGTGGTGATCGAGTTCCCGACCTTCGAGCAGGGCGTCGCCTGCTTCACCTCGCAGGAATATGACGAGGCCGCCGCGTTCCGCCGCCGCAACGGCGCCGGTGAGGTCGAGACCATCATGGTCGACGGCGGCGACGCCACGGCGTGACGGTTATTGCGGCTTGATGCCGGCGAACTGGATCACCTTGCCCCACTTCTCCATCTCGTTGACGATCAGCTTGCCGAAATCGGCCGGCGTCGTCGGCATCGGGATGCCGCCGAGATCCTGGATGCGCTTCTGCACCTTGGGGTCGGCGAGCGCGGCGTTGAGCTCGGTGTTGAGCTTGGCGACGATGGCGGGCGGCGTATCCTTCGGCGCCATCAGGCCTTGCCAGGCGAACGCTTCGTAGCCCGGGACGAAATCGGCCACCGTCGGCAAGTCCGGAAACAGCGCGAGCCGCTTCGCGCTGGTCACGGCGAGGCCGCGCAATTCGCCTGAGCGCACATGCTCCTGCGACAGGATCACCATGTCGAACATGACCTGATCCTGGCCGGCGAGCATGTCGGTCACCGCCGGCGCGTCGCCGCGGTAGGGCACATGCAGCATGTTGACGCCGGTCAGCATCTTGAACAGCTCGCCGGCAAGATGCGGCGTCGAGCCGACGCCGCCGGACGCCATGTTGACCTGGCCCGGATGCGCCTTGGCGTAGGCGATCAGCTCCGGCACGGTCTTGACCGGCAACGACGGATTGACGACGAGGATCGCCGGGTCCGAGGCGATGCCGCCGACCGGCGCGAGGTCCTTGGTGAACGAGAAGCTGATGTCCGGATTGATCACCGCATTGATGACGTTCGGATTGGCCGCCATCAGCAAGGTGTAGCCGTCCGGCGCCGCCTTCACGACCGAGTCCGCGGCGAGCTGCTGGCCCGCCGAGCCGCGGTTCTCGACGACGAAAGTCTGGCCGAGTCGCTCGCCGAGCGCCGCCCCGGTGAGCCGGGCGATAATGTCGGCGGTGCCGCCGGGCGGAAAGCCGACCATCAGATGGATCGGTCGCGACGGATAGGTGTCGGCACAGGCGCTGCGCAAGACTGCCGGAGCGGCGAGCGCTCCGGCGGCGAGAGTCAAGACGTGACGACGGTGAAGCGTTTTCATCCCGGCTCCTTACAACGCGCCGGGACGACGAGAAAGCCGCTGCGCGCGGAGGCGTTATGCCGCAGCGCGCGGCTCGCCGCCGCCGGGCGGCGGCACCGGCACGCCGTCGGCGGCATATTCGTTGAGCTTGTTGCGCAGCGTGCGGATCGAGATGCCGAGCACGTTGGCGGCGTGGGTGCGGTTGCCGAGGCAGTGCTTGAGCGTCTCCAGGATCAGGTCGCGCTCGACCTCGGCCACGGTGCGGCCGACCAAGGCGCGCGACACCTGCTCGGCGGCGAGCGCCGCGTGCGCCACGCTCGGCACGCTGCTGCGCTGCTGGTCGAGCCGGGCGCCGTCCGGCGCCAAAATCGCCTCCGGCCCGATCGCGTCGCCGCTCGCCATCAGCACGGCGCGGTGCATGGTGTTTTCCAGCTCGCGCACATTGCCGGGCCAGTAGTTGACGGCCAGCGTGTGGCGCGCGTCCGCCGACAGCGGCCGCACCGGCACGCCGTTGGCGGCCGAGTATTTCTTGATGAAATAGTCGGCCAGCTCGATGACGTCGGCCGGACGTTCGCGCAACGGCGGCAGCTTCAGGTTCACGACGTTGAGCCGGAACAGCAGATCCTCGCGGAAGGTGTTGTCGCGCACTGCCTCGGCGAGATTGCGGTTCGAGGTGGCGATGATGCGGATATCGATCGGCACCGGCCGGGTGCCGCCGACGCGGTCGATCATGCGCTCCTGGATGGCGCGCAGCAGCTTTGCCTGCAGCCGCACGTCCATTTCGGAAATCTCGTCGAGCAACAGCGTGCCGCCGTTGGCTTCCTCGAACTTGCCGATGCGGCGCGCCAGCGCGCCGGTGAAGGCGCCCTTCTCGTGGCCGAACAGCTCTGACTCCAACAGCGTCTCCGGGATCGCCGCGCAGTTGACGCAGATGAACGGCTTCTTGGCGCGGCTCGAGCGCGCGTGCACGTAGCGCGCCAGCACCTCCTTGCCGGTGCCCGACTCGCCGGTGATCAGCACCGAGGCTTCGCTCCCCGCGATCTGCTGGGCGAGCTTGACCACCCGCGCCATGGCGTCGTCGCGGTAGATCAATTCGCGCGAGTCGTCGGCGACGGCGGCGAGCACGGCGGCGATCAACTCGGCGTCCGGCGGCAGCGGGATGTATTCCTTGGCGCCGGCATGGATCGCGGCGACCGCCGCGCGCGCGTCGGTCGCGGTGCCGCAGGCGACGATCGGGGCGTGGATGTGCTCGGTCTCGAGGCGGCGCACCAGGTCGGCGATGTCGATGGCGACGTCGACCATCAACAGGTCGGCGCCGCGACCGGAGCGCAGCACGGCGACCGCCTGGCCGTTGTCGGCGGCGTGGGTGACGGTCGCGCCCTTGTCCATCGCGATCTTGGTCGCGGTGGTGAGCTGGCCATTCAGGGTGCCAACGATCAAAAGGCGCATGATCTTGCTCCTTAGTTCCTCTCGGCCTTGATGATTTCCGTCATCGTCACGCCGAGCTTCTCTTCCACCAGAACGACTTCGCCGCGGGCCACCAGGCGATTATTGACGTAGATGTCGATCGCCTCGCCGACCTTGCGGTCGAGCTCGAGCACGGTGCCGGGACCGAGCTTGAGCAGGTCGCCGACGTCCATGCGGGCGCGGCCGAGCACGGCCGAGACCTGCACCGGCACGTCGAACACCGCTTCGAGGTCGGCGGCGATCCGCGTCACCGGCCCTTCCGGCTCCGGCGCGACCGGCACCTCGCCCGGCGTGGCGCCGCCTTCGAGATTGGGCAGCGGAACCTTGCCATCCTCACTCATGTTCGGATCTCCTCGACGTCTCGTGGGCGCCGGTAAAATTGCGCCGGGCGCTCACATAGCTTGCCACCGCGATGCCGATCGCGGCATCGACCGCCGCGGCGTCGCGGGTGATGCCGCCGTCCGCCCATTCGATGCGGCAATCGCCGACCGCAATGTCCGGTTCGGCGAGCACGACCAGGCGGCCCTGGAAACTCTTCGCCCGCACGATGTCGTCGAGCTTTTCGCGCGCCGGCGCATAAAGCGCGTCGTTGACCCGAACGGCGATGTGCGGCGAGTGGACGAGCTCGCGGAAGCAGCCGCCGGCCAGCGCCGAGACTTCGGCGAACGGCTCGCGCGCGATCAGCGCCGGGGCGAGCTTGCGCGCCACCGCGACCGCGACGTCGACCGCCTCGCATTCGAGCCGCGTCTCGATAGCCACGAGCGAGTCCGTCGCCTTGCCGAGACTGACGGCGATGCGCTCCAGCGCCTCGGCCACGCGGCGATCGGCTTCGGTCTTGGCGTCGGCCTGCGCGTCGGCATAGCCTTTGTCGTGCGCCGCGGCTTCCGCTTCGGCGAGCTTGCGGGCGTGCTCGGCGAGCGTGATGGTCGGCTCGGCCGGCTTGCGCTCCACGTGCTTGGTGAAGTCGTCGTCGAACAGGAATTTGGCCGGAGCGCCCATCTCAGTACACCAGCTCCTCTTCGCCGCGGCTCTTGGAGATGATGATCTCGCCCTTGGCGTTGAGGTCCTTGGCCAGGTTGACCAGCAGCGCCTGCGCCTCGTCGACTTCGCGCAGCCGCACCGGGCCCATCGCCTGCATGTCGTCCATCAGCATCTTGGCGGCGCGCGTCGACATGTTGGACAGGAAGAACTGGCGCACCGGCTCGGTGGCGCCCTTCAGCGCCACCGCGAGCTTGTCCTTCTCGACGTGGCGCATCAGCGTCTGCGCCGAGCCGGTGTCGAGCTTGGTCAGGTCGTCGAAGGTGAACATCAGCGTCTTGATGCGCTCGGCGCTCTCGCGGTTCTCCTCTTCGAGCGCGGTGAGGAAGCGCGTCTCGGTCTGGCGGTCGAAATTGTTGAAGATCTCCGCCATCACCTCGTGGGCGTCGCGGCGGCGGGTCTGCGACAGGTTCGACATGAACTCGATGCGCAGCGTCTGCTCGACCCGCTCCAGCACCTCTTTCTGCACCGCCTCCATGCGCAGCATGCGGTTGACGACGTCGAGGGCGAGCTCCTCGGGCAGGATGGCGAGCACGCGTGCGGCATGTTCGGGGCCGATCTTCGACAGCACCACCGCGACGGTCTGCGGATATTCGTTCTTCAGATAATTGGCGAGCGTCTCTTCCTGGACGTTGGAGAGCTTCTCCCACATGTTGCGGCCGGCGGGGCCGCGGATTTCTTCCATGATGTTGCCGACCCGCTCCGGCGGCAGGTACTGCTGCAACAGCCGCTCGGTGGCGTCGTAGTTGCCCATCAGCGCGCCGGACGCCGACATCCGCGACACGAATTCGAGCAGCAGATTCTCGACCTGCTCGGCCTCGACGGTGCCGATGGTCGACATCACCACCGAGAGCCGGCGCAGCTCGTCGTCGTCGAGCATGTTCCAGATCTTGGAGCCGTGCTGCTCGCCGAGCGCCAACATCAGCACGGCGGCGCGTTCCGGCCCGCTGAGTTGACGTTTCGTCGACGGCGCGGCCGCCGTCACCCGGCTGGCGAGCGACGCCAGCGCGCTGGTGATCTCGCTGTGGGCGTCGCCGCCGGGATGATCTTTGTCGTTGGGCGGGGGTATTGCGGCCATGGCGGTCAGGCGGCGCTCTCGTGCAGCCATTCACGGATGATGGAAACGGTTTCGCGCGGGTTCTTGTCGGCGATGTCGCCGACCTTCTGCACCGACTGGGCGTGGACCTGGCCCTGCACCTGGGCGAGGTCGATCATCTTCGAGGTCGGGCTGGGGTCGACCTTCAGCTCGCCGTCGGGACCGACGGCCACGCCGGCCAGCGGATCGACCGTCAAGCCGTCGCCGCCGACCACGCCGGGCAGCAGCACCGGCGCGCCGAGCTCCGGCGCGATGACGCGGCGCACCAGCGGCCGCACCACCATCAGCACCACGACCAGGCCGAGCAGGCCCATCACCACCATTTCGATGGCGCGCATGATGTCGTCCTTGGTGAACTGGAACGCCGACAGCCAGCCGGTGGGTTCGTTGATCGGCGTCGCCGGCGTATCGGCAAAGCGCAGATTGACGACCTCGACCTGGTCGCCGCGCTTCTGGTCGAAGCCGATGGCCGAGCGCACCAGCGCCGCGATCTGGTCGATCTCCTCTTTGCCGCGCGGCTGGTATGTCACCTCGCCCTTGTCGTTCTTGCCGTAGGTGCCGTCGACCAGGACCGCGACCGAGATGCGGTTGATCCGGCCGCCTTCGCTGACCTCGGTCTTGGTGATCTTGGAAATCTCGTAATTGACGATTTCCTCCGACTTGCGGTTTTCATCGCGTGGCGGCTGACCGTCGGCGCCGGCTGCGGCGGCGCCCTGTGCCTGGCGCTGGCCGCCGGGAATTTCATTGCCGACGGTGACCTGGTTTTCCCTGGCCTCGTTGCTCGATGAAGTCTCCTCCCGGGTCTGGCTCGAGCGCACGACGCGACCTTCGGGATCGAATTTGTCCGAGGTCTGGGTGACGCGGTTGAAGTCGAAGTCGGCGGTGAGCTGGACGCGGGCGTGGCCCGGGCCGACCACCGAGGAGACGATCGCCTCGACCTGGCTTTGCAGGCGTTTCTCGAAGGCGGCGCGCCGTTCGTCGCCGCTGACGTCGCCGGCGCCGTTCGGATCGTTATTGGCGCCGTCGGCCAATAGCTGGCCGCGTTCGTCGACGATCGAGACCCGCTCGGGCCGCAGTCCGTTGACCGCGGTGGCGACCAGATGACGGATGGCGCGGACCTGCTGCGGCTCCAGCGTGCCGCGCACCTTGAGCACGATGGAGGCGGTGGCATCGACCTTGTCGCGGGAGAACAGCGGCCGCTCCGGCATCACTAGGTGCACGCGGGCGTCCTGGACGCGGTCGAGGGAGCGGATGGTGCGGGCCAGCTCGCCCTCGAGCGCCCGCACATTGTTGATGTTCTGCACGAAGCTCGTGGTGCCGAGCGCGTCCGATTTGTCGAAGATCTCGTAGCCGACGCCACCGCCCTTGGGCAGGCCGCCTTCGGCGAACGACATGCGCAGCTTCGCCACCCGGTCCTTCGCCACCAGCACGACGTTGCCGTCGTCGCGCAGCTCGTAGGGCACCGCCTGGCGGTCGAGCTCCTTCACGATGGCCGCGGAGTCGTCGTAGCTCAAGTCGGTGAACAGCGGCGTCATCTGCGGTGTCGTCACCCGCATGATGACGAAGGCGAAGAAGCCGACCAGCGCGATGGTGACGGCGCCCATGGCCGCAATTCGCGACGCGCCGAGCGTTTTGACGAACTCGACCAGGCCTTGCACCGCTTGAAACCCCCTCCAGGCGACGCGAGGCGCCGCACTGGGCAAGATTTGCCCGGCGCATGGTTAGCGCCGGGTTAATTTGGCGGCGCTCGGGCGCAATAAGGCGCGCGCTGTGACTTTACGGTGCGCGGGGGACGCACCGCGGCGAATCAGTAGACCGCAGAGATGCGAAAGCCGGCCACCGGCCGGCTGTTTGGGGGGACGTTACTGGCGATACTGCTGGATGCGCGTGGTGCGCAGGCCGGCCAGGCCGTGCTGGTCGATCGAATACTGCCAGGACAGGAATTCCTCGACCGTGAGCGTATAGCGGCTGCACGCCTCTTCGAGCGAAAGCAATCCGCCGCGCACGGCTGCGACCACTTCCGCCTTGCGGCGGATCACCCAGCGCTTGGTCCCCGGCGCGGGCAAGTCCGCGATCGTCAGGGGGGAACCGTCCGGCCCGATGACATACTTGACCCTCGGGCGATGAGGTTCGGTCATAGCAACTCTCACGTACTCACCAACACAGGGTGTGACAGTAGCCATGGCCGCTTAAAATTTACCTAAGCGGTCTGCGCAATTGGCCGCAAATTGCCCACGATCGTCGTGACGGCGATGCGGTTCCGCGGCCGCGAATTTAAAGAGGCTG